>NZ_JANLVD010000146.1:0-15052 GCF_031363805.1 Flavobacterium sp.
ACAGATTCGGGAGAAGTGAACTCCAATTTTTTCTTTAATATTAATATATTTTCGTATTATGTTTTTTCAAAATCTTTCAACAATGTCGACGAAGCATTGTATGAATGCAAGCAAAAAGCTGGAAATCCGTTGTTTGAAAACATGTTTATTGCACAAATTGAAAATGAATAATTTAATTGAAATGTTATAATAAAACTATGTTTTTAAAGTTTATCTTTATTAGATAATTAAAAGCATAAATTTTCCAAAATGAAGTATATATTTCTTATCATTTGTTTGTTGTTTTTTACAACCAATAATTTATTTGCTCAAAAAACCGTTACTCATAAAGTCGCAAAAGGAGAAACACTCACTCAAATTGCAAAAAAATACAATATTGAAATTTCAGATATTATTAAGTTAAATCCAGATGCACAAAAAGGCGTTTCAGAAAATTCAATCTTAGTAATTCCAACAAAAAAATTAAACTCAAATTCCAAAACAGTTATTCACGAAGTGCTTCCAAAAGAAACACTCTATGGAATTTCAAAGCAGTACAATGTCGAAATTTCAGAAATTGAAAAAGCCAATCTTGAAGCTTTAAAAGAAGGTGTGAAAATAGGCATGAAGCTAAGCATACCAATAAAATCCAATTGGGTAAAAAAAGATTCCTCAAAAACTGAAATTCCAAAATCAAACGCAATTAAAACGCCAGTTTTTCATGAAGTAAAACCAAAAGAAACCAAGTATTCAATTGCAAAACTTTATAATACAACCATAGAAAAACTTGAAAAACTAAATCCGGAAATTGTACCCAATTTGCCTATTGGATACAATCTTTTAATTTCGGGCGAAAGACCAATTATTGCAGCAAAACCGGATGTTATAATTGTCGAGACGCCAAAAATTATTGAAAGCCCAAAACAAGAAAATATTTTGTACACCATTAAATCCAAAGAAACTTTATACAGTATTTCAACTCAATTTGGTGTTACACAAGAAGAATTATTGGCATTAAATCCTGAACTTAAAAATGGAGTTCAAGAAGGATTAATCATAAAATTGCCAGTTAAAATTACTATTTTTGAAGTAAAAAAACCATATAAGGATTTGACCAAAACATTTAAAACGGGAACTAGCAAAAAATTGGCCATGTTACTTCCTTTCAACATTGCAAAATTGGATCAAGATACTATTAATTCTACAAAATCACGTTTAAAGAAAGATAAATTTCTTAATATGACACTCGATTTTTATGCTGGAGCTTTAATTGCGATTGATTCGGTAAAAAAAATGGGTTTGAATGTGGATGTGACTATTTTAGATTCAGATGAAACCAAATCAACCTCAAATATTGCAAGCTTAATTCAACAAAATAGTTTAAAATCTTTTAATGCCATAATTGGACCTTTCTATCAAAATAATGCTGAGAAAACTGCTGAATTGATGGGTTCAACGAATGTTCCAGTTATTTCGCCATTATCAAAAGATTACGATAAAAGCTATCCGAATTTATTTCAAGCAACACCGTCTGCCGAGGTTATCAAAAACGCCATGTTCGATTTTATGCGGGAAAAAAATGGGAATGTCATTGCAGTTATTGACCCTAAAAAGATGGCAATAAAACAATATATTTTAGAAAATCAAAAAGACGTAGCTTTTGCAGATTTGACTGAAAGCGGAAATTTAAATGTAGAAAGTTTAAAATTAAAATTATCCAAAGACAAGATTAATTTTGTGATAATGGAAACCGAAAGAACAAACCTTATTTTAAATACAACCAATACGCTATTGAATTTATTAAAAGACTATCAAATCCGATTGGTGATCTTGCAAGAAAATGACGCGCTCGATTTTGATGAAATTGCCATGAGTAGATTGACCAAGTTGCAAATGCATTATCCATCACTTACGCGAGTCAATGATACATCTGAAGCAAAAATATTTGAGAACACATTCAAAAGCAAAAATAGAATATTTCCAAACCAATTTGCAACCCGCGGTTTCGATGTAACTTTCGATGTTTTGATGCGATTATCGCAAGAAACGCCATTTGTTGACACTGTAAATGAAGTTGCAACTGAACAAGTTGATAATAAATTTTATTATTTGCCAAATCCAAATGGCGGTTATACCAACAAAGGGGTTTACATATTATATTACGATACTGATTTAACCATAAAAGAAGCAAAATAGAAAAAATGACATCAAAAGTAACTTATCTTGGTGAACTTAGAACATCATCAATACACATTCAATCTGGTACAGAAATTTTATCCGATGCACCAACAGACAATCACGGAAAAGGAGAAGCATTTTCACCTACCGATACTGTCGCCAATGCGCTTGGAAGTTGTATGATATCTATTATGGCAATAAAATCTACAGATTTAAATGTCAATATAATTGGTTCCACCGCCGAGGTAACAAAAATTATGCAACCAGAACCCAGAAAAATTGCCAAAATAATATTGGTTTTTAATATGTCGATTGCAGCTGATGAAAAAACCAGAATTATTCTGGAAAGAACCGCCATGAACTGTCCAGTATTGTTAAGTCTAAATCCAGATATTGATAAAGAAGTAACTTTTAATTGGAAGTAAATTAGAGCGGGAAGCAGGAATTTAGAAAAACTTTCCATCAAATAACTCCCAACTCCCAACTTCCCACTCCCAACTTCCCGCTCCCAAAAACTTTGAACAATCAAGAACTACTCATAAAATTAGCACACACCAAAATGCCATTTGGCAAATATGAAGGTCGATATCTTATTGATTTACCTGAATATTACGTGGTTTGGTTTAAGAACAAAGGTTTTCCAAAAGGACAATTGGGTGAACAGCTCGAATTGGTTTATGAACTGAAATTGAATGGATTGGAAGAATTGATAAGAAATATTAAAGTTAAATATCCTAAAAAATAAAAAATCCTGTTTCGATTTAACGAAACAGGATTTTAAAATATATTTTTTAAGGGAATTATGCTTTATTTACTACTTTAGTTTTTGCCAAAGTATCACCCAATCTAGGTTTGTCAATAATAACAAATATTGCATCTAGTAACGGAATAAATAGTGTTACATTTCTAAGAGCACTTGTTCCAAAATCACCAGCCAAAGATGAACCATCTTCTTTTAGTGCAACATACTTCATAGCTTTTTTTCCAATACTCTGACCACCAAAAAGGGCATCTCTAAGTAACATATAACCTAATGTTAGTAGATAACCAATGTAGATTAAAAAATTCATACCAGTTGCACCAGCTACAAAAGCAAGTAATAACATAGGAACATAGGCAACAATTCCATCTATGAAATATCCTAAAAATCGATTTAACTTTGAAACTTCATTCATAATTTTTTTAGTTTAAGGTTTGTTAATTATCCAAATATATAAAAAAAATGTTAAAAATTTGAAATTGTGTATTAAGTTTCAAAAAAGATATGAACAGTTGTTAACATTGTGAAATAATATTTATAACTATTTCTAAAATTCCAGTCGTTCAAAAATCTATAAATCCATTTTAATTTGTACTTTTGCCACGTTTTTGAATTAACTACATCAGGAACAATAACACAATGAATCAAACTAAATATATTTTTGTAACAGGAGGCGTTACTTCTTCCTTAGGAAAGGGCATTATTGCTGCTTCCCTAGCAAAATTATTACAAGCAAGAGGCTACAGAACAACCATTCAAAAATTTGATCCTTATATCAATGTAGATCCAGGAACATTAAACCCATACGAACACGGCGAATGTTATGTGACCGATGATGGTGCTGAAACAGATTTAGATCTCGGACATTATGAACGTTTTTTAAATGTACCAACATCGCAAGCCAACAATGTAACCACTGGTAGGGTTTATCTTTCTGTTATTGAAAAAGAGCGCCGTGGAGAATTTTTAGGAAAAACGGTGCAAGTAGTTCCACACATTACCAACGAAATTAAAGAACGAATGCAATTGCTCGGGAATTCTGGCGATTTCGATATTGTAATTACTGAAATTGGAGGTACAGTGGGCGATATAGAATCGTTACCATATATAGAATCGGTTCGACAATTGGTATGGGAATTGGGCGAAAATAATGGAATCGTTATTCACCTGACTCTTGTTCCTTATTTGGCAGCAGCAGGCGAATTGAAAACCAAACCAACACAACATTCAGTTAAAACCCTAATGGAAAGCGGCATAAAAGCTGATATTTTGGTTTGCAGAACAGAATATGAATTGTCGGAAGACTTACGTCACAAACTTGCCTTATTTTGTAATGTAAAAAGAGAAGCTGTAATCCAGTCTATTGATGCTTCAACTATATATGATGTGCCTAATTTAATGCTTCAAGAAGGATTGGATAAAGTAGCACTCAAAAAATTGGATTTACCTGAGAAATCTGCACCAGATTTAAAACAATGGAATGAATTTTTGCAAAAACATAAAAATCCAAAACACGAAGTCAATATTGGTTTGGTAGGAAAATATGTAGAATTGCAAGATTCCTATAAATCTATCCTAGAATCTTTTATTCATGCAGGAGCAACCAACGAAACAAAAGTGAATGTAATAAGTATTCATTCAGAATATTTGGATGAAAATAATATTTCCGAAAAATTATCAAATTTAGATGCTATTCTTGTTGCGCCAGGTTTTGGAGGTCGTGGTATCGAAGGCAAAATCGAAACAGTTCAGTATGCGCGTGAAAATAAAATTCCATTTTTAGGTATTTGTTTGGGTATGCAAATGGCTGTTATCGAATATTCTCGCAATGTTGTAGGACTATTGGATGCCAATTCATCAGAAATGAACGAAAATACGCCAAATCCTGTTATCAGTATTATGGAAGAACAAAAAACCATTACCGACAAGGGTGGAACCATGAGACTTGGCGCTTGGAAATGCGAAATCAAACCCAACACATTGGCACATAAAATTTACAATAAAACCAGTATTTTAGAACGCCATCGCCACAGATACGAATTCAATAATGATTATTTAGCACAGTTAGAAAATGCTGGACTAAAAGCTTCTGGAATAAATACAGAAACTGGATTGGTAGAAATAATTGAAATTGAAAATCACCCGTTTTTTATTGGTGTTCAGTACCATCCAGAGTATAAAAGTACAGTCGCAAATCCACATCCATTGTTCGTCAATTTTGTGGCAGCCGCAGTAAAACATAAAAATAATTAGAAGCGAATGGCTTGGGCATATTTATAATCCATGTACCTGCTTTCGCCCATATCTTTTGTTATTTGTAACACAAAATTGCATTTTGCGACAAATTACAAAAGGATATTTGGCTCAATCAGGGCTAAAAGATTGAATTTTTCGCATATTTGCACACAAAAATAGAACTAAATAATTGCATACAAGCTCAAAGCCTATCGCTAAGAGTAAATTTTAAAAAAATGGAACAAAAAAAATTAGACTTAAATTCAATCATTGGTTTTGTACTGATATTCGGAATCATGATTTGGATATTTTATCAAAATCAGCCTTCAAAGGAAGAACAAGCTAAAAAAGCAAAACAAGAACAAGTACAAAAAGTACAACAAGCAGAAAGTCAAAAACCATTAGTGAAAGCTAGTACTTTGGACACCGCACAAGTTGTTAACAATCCATTGGCCTTAGGAAGTTTCGCTTATTCAGCAACATTGCCATCAGCAAAAAATGATTTTACTATTATCGAAAACAATTTGTTAATTCTTAAAATCGCAAATAAAGGTGGTTATATTGCCGAAGCAACCTTGAAAAATTTCAAACAGTTTTCTAAAGATTCAAATAAATTAGTCAAATTGGTTAGTGATAATAATGCTGGATTGAACATTCAATTGCAAACCAAAGACAACAGAGTTTTGAACACCAAAGATTTGTTTTTTGAACCTACTTTATTCAAAAGCGGAAAAAATCAAATACTTTCCATGAAATTAAAAGCAGGTGAAAACCAGTTTTTAGAATACAAATATATATTGAATGAAAACCAATATATGTTGGATTTTGATGTTCGTTCCCAAGGATTATCATCGGTTTTAAACACTACAAAACCAGCAGATTTAGAATGGGACTTGAAATCGTATCGCAATGAGAAAAGTGTCAAATACGAAAGTATTCACACAGAATTGATCTACGAGTACGAAGGTGGAAAAGACAGTTATTTGGGTCAAGCCGCAGAAGAAAAAACCATTGAAGGACTTTCTTATGTTGCCTTTAAACAGAATTTTTTCAGTTCTATTTTATTAACGAACAAACCATTTAAAACTTCAAAAGTTAGCTCACAAAATTTGGTGAAAGACGATAAAACGGATACTATTTTCACCAAAAATTTTAAAGCAATATTGCCATTGGCATTCAATAATGGCGAAATAGATTATAAAATGAACTGGTATTATGGACCAACAGATTTCAAAATATTAAATGCCTACGATAGAAATCTAGATGAGCTTATATCTTTAGGATGGGGAATTTTCGGTTGGATAAACAGATTTATTTTTATACCATTATTCGGGGTTTTAGGTTCGTTTATTCCGTACGGAATTGCCATTATAATATTTACAATTATAATCAAATTGGCCATGTCGCCTATTACTTATAAGTCATTTTTATCGCAAGCAAAAATGAAAGTTTTGCGACCAGAAATTACTGAGCTGAATGAAAAATATGCAAAAGAGCCAATGAAAAAACAGCAAGAAACTATGAAGCTGTACAATAAAGCAGGCGTAAATCCAATGGCTGGTTGTATTCCAGCATTAATACAAATGCCATTTTTGTATGCATCGTTTCAGTTTTTTCCATCGGCAATTGAATTAAGACAAAAAGGATTTCTTTGGGCAGACGATTTGTCCTCATTTGACTCTGTTTTAAAACTTCCTTTCCACATTCCGTTCTATGGAGATCATGTGAGTTTATTTCCAATTTTAGCGTCAATTGCCATTTTCTTTTACATGAGAATGACAACAGGCGATCAAGCGATGCAAGCACCACAACAGGAAGGTATGCCAGATATGGGGAAAATAATGAAAATTATGATATATGTATCTCCGGTTATGATGTTATTTATTTTTAATAGTTATGGTTCGGGTTTGAGTTTGTATAATTTTATATCAAATTTAATTACAATTGGAATCATGTTTGTTATTAAAAATTATATTGTAGATGACAAAAAAATTCACGCTCAGATACAGGAGAACAAATTAAAAGAGCCAAAAAAACCTGGCAAGTTTCAACAGAAAATCCAGCAAGCCATGGAACAGGCAGAAGCTCAAAAGGCACAACAAAAGAAGAAATAAAGTCATTAAAAAATCCCGAACTCAATTAAGAATTCGGGATTTTTTTTCAGCAAACTTTAAAAAAATATATTACAATGTAGGTTGTAGTACTTTATCAACAGCGTGAACAACACCGTTTGAAGCTTGAATATCAGTAATTATGATTTTTGCTTTTACCGCTCCAATTGGAGTTGATTTGTCAGTTATTTGAGCACCACCAACAAGTGTAACGCTAAATGTCTGATTATTAAAAGCTGTCGTAACAACTTGACCTTCTGTTAGAGATGCAGCTAAAACATTACCACCAGTAAACACATGATACAATAAAACATTCGAAACTTGAGCAGGAGTAGCACCATTTGCAAATCCTCCAGTTCCTGTTGCAGTTGCAAAAGCGGCGTTAGTAGGTGCGAAAACTGTAAATGGAGCACTTGCTGTTGCACTGTTCAAAGCTGCTAATATAGCGGTTTGATCTCCAAAAGCACCACCAGTTGCACTAGTTACAACTGCCTGCAAAGTATCTAAAGCTGGATTTGCAATTGCATGTGATACAATTGTTGGCAACACAAGTACCTCGTCAACTACATGGATTACGCCATTTGTCGCCAAAATATTTGCTGTTGTTACTGTAGCCAGACCATTTAGTTTTACACCACTAGTTTTGTCTACAAACATACTTAAATTGCTTGTAGTAGTTGAAAATGTGGCTAGCGTTTTTATATACGCCTTATCTACTAATTGAGTAGAGGATTTTGCACCAGCGCTAACATGATTAAGCACAATCTGTTTAAATCCAGGTATTTGAGCTGGCGTAAGTGCATCAATACTTGCTGCTGTAATATTAATTTTGGCAAAAGCCGCATTTGTTGGAGCAAATACAGTAAATGATCCCGATCCTGCAACTGTAGTAGCCAAATCAGTTTTTGTAAGCGCTTTCACTAATACAGATAAATCGGCATTTCTGGATGCAATACCTGCAATAGAATTATCGACTGGTGTCGGATTTACAATTGGATCATCATTGTTACAAGAAAATGTTGCTACAGCGATAATCGCTAATAAAGCAATTTTGTTTAATTTTGCAATAATCTTCATAATTTTTAGTTTTAATTGTGGATTAATTTGATTTAAAAAAAGTATTAATAATTTAAATTTGTTTTATAAAAATGAAAAATTTCAAACAAAAAATAATATTCGTTATTTATTTAACATTCTTAAGTTTAACATCGTTTGCTCAATCACAAGATGCAACAGATGAAAAAGGGTTGCGTCATGGTTTGTGGAAAGGTTATTATAATGATTCAAAAATTTTGCGGTATGTAGGGAATTTTAACCACGGCAAAGAACAAGGTCTTTTTACCTATTACGCAAATAGTGATAAAAATATTGTGATGGCGACCCGAAATTTTGACAATAAAAATAATGCGTACACCATTTTTTTTGATGAAACTAAAAATAAAGTTAGTGAAGGAAACATGGTGAATAAGCTTCGAGAAGGTGTTTGGAAATATTATCACAAAAATTCGAAAGAAATAATGACATTAGAAAATTATAAAAATGACATGTTACAAGGCAGCAGAAAAGTTTTCTATATTTCAGGTAAACTTGCAGAGGAAGTCAATTATAAAAACAATTTGAAACAAGGTATTTCAAAAAAATATTCTAAACAAGGCATTTTAATTGAAGAATCTACATTCGATAAAGGCGTTTTACAAGGAATTTATAAAGTATATGAAGAATCTGGAAAAATTGCTATCAATGGTCAGTTTAATGACGATATTAAAAAAGGAATTTGGCAATATTTCAAAGATGGAAAACTAGTTCGAAAGGTAAATACAGATACTATTAAAGGAATCATAAAACCACCAATAAGAAAAAAAGAGTAAGTATCTTTGCAAAATAAATCATGATTTTGGACGTCTAAAATCTATCCCGATAGTTATCGGGACTAAAATCTAAAATTACAATGAAACGTGTTGTCGTAGGTTTATCTGGTGGAGTTGATTCAAGTGTTGCTGCTTATTTACTTAAGAAGCAAGGCTACGAAGTCATAGGCCTTTTTATGAAAAACTGGCACGATGATTCTGTTACGATTTCAAACGAATGTCCATGGCTTGAAGATAGTAATGATGCTTTATTAGTAGCTGAAAAATTGGGAATTCCTTTTCAAACGGTAGATTTAAGTGAGCAATACCAAGAAAAAATTGTTGACTACATGTTTGATGAATATAAAAAGGGTAGAACTCCAAATCCTGATGTGCTTTGCAATCGAGAAATTAAGTTTGATGTTTTTATGAAAATTGCACTTTCTCTTGGTGCAGATTATGTGGCAACTGGGCATTATTGTCGCAAAGGTGAAATTGAGCTCGATGGAAAACCAGTTTACAAATTGCTTTCTGGTGCAGATGACAATAAAGATCAGTCCTATTTTTTATGTCAATTGTCACAAGAACAATTGGCAAAATCATTGTTTCCAATTGGTGAATTGACCAAACCTCAAGTTCGCGAAATTGCAACCAAAATGGAATTGGTAACTGCTGAAAAGAGAGATTCTCAAGGTTTGTGTTTTATTGGTAAAGTTAGATTGCCAGAATTTTTACAACAACAATTAAAACCCAAAGAAGGTTTGATTTTTGAAGTGGATTCCAATGAAGATATTTACACAAAAAAAGAAATTAATTTTGATTCCATTCAAGAAAAATTATCCTTTGAAGCTTCAAATATTAATTACACTCCAGAAGTTGCGAAAGTAGTTGGCACACATCAAGGAGCGCATTATTTCACAATTGGTCAGAGAAAAGGCTTGAATGTTGGCGGAACAAAAGAGGCTTTATTCATCATATCCACTAATGTAGAAACTAATACTATTTACACAGGTCAAGGTCATAACCATCCTGGACTATTTAAAAAAGCTTTGTTTGTAAAACAAGATGAAATTCATTGGATTCGGAAAGATTTAGCTTTGAAAGATGGAGAAGTTTTACCAGTTAAAGCCAGAATACGATACCGACAAGAATTGCAAGACGCTGTTTTGCATCAATTTGAAAATGGATTATATGTAGAATTCAATGAGCCACAATCAGCCATTACAGCTGGGCAATTTGTATCTTGGCATATTGGCGAAGAATTAATTGGATCGGGCGTAATTTCGTAAGAATTTATTTTTTTAATCAACTTTAGTTATCTTTGGTAAACAAAATTTGTTTCCGATGAAAAATATATACTTACTTTTTTTAATAGCATTAAATTTTTCTGCTGTTGCTCAAGAAGATGCTTGGGTATATTTTAATGCCAAACCAAACGCACAATATTATTACGACAATCCTTTGCAAATGCTTTCTCAAAGAGCATTGGACAGACGAACTACCCAAAATATTTCTTTGGATATAAAAGATGTGCCACTGCATCAACCTTATGTTGACCAAATTACAGCATCAACTGGAATTTCTGTTATGGCAAAATCCAAATGGTTAAATGCGCTTCATATTCGAGGTACACAAGCAAATATAGCTTCTTTGACAAGTTTGTCATTTGTTGAAAAAGTTGTTTACGCGAATCATTCATTAAATCCGAGTAATAGAATTGCACCCAAATTAGAAAAAAATAATGTTGTAAATAAATTTCAAGATATTCAGGTTAGTTTTAATTATGGAAATTCTGCAACACAAGTTCAAATGCTAAATGCACATATTTTGCACCAACAAAATTATACTGGAGCAGGAAAAATAATAGCAATTATGGACGCAGGTTTTCCGGGTGTGAATAGCACTGCACCTTTTCAACGATTGCGAACTAACAATTTGATTTTGGGTGGATACGATTTCGTGAATAATACCACAAATCCTTACACAGGAAACTCTCATGGAACTTTGGTATTATCCGATATGGGCGGTTATGTTGACAATCAATTAATTGGAACAGCACCAGATGCACAATATTATTTATTTATTACAGAAGATACCAATAGTGAAACGCCATTGGAAGAGTCAAATTGGGTTGAAGCTGCAGAAATGGCAGATAGTTTGGGAGTGGATGTTATAAACACATCATTGGGTTATTTTACATATGACAATCCAAATTATAGCTACACTTATAATGATATGAATGGAACGAAATCCTTTATTTCACGTGGTGCTGATGTGGCTTTTTCTCGAGGGATGATCTGTGTAACTTCTGCTGGAAATTCAGGTTCGAGTTCAGATCCTTACATTGCGGTTCCAGCGGATGCATTCACTACGTTGACTGTGGGAGCAGTGAATTCAGCAAAAGTAAAAGCCAGTTTTAGTTCTATTGGTCCAACATTTGATGGCAGATTGAAACCTGATGTGATGGCAATGGGAGCTTCTGCGACCGTAGCAAATCAATCTGGATCAGTAGTCACAGCTAGTGGAACATCTTTTTCAAGTCCAATAATGGCTGGAGCAGTAACTTCATTTTGGTCTGCTTTTCCAAACAAAACCAACGCAGAAATTGTTCAATTGGTAAAAGCTTCCGCCGATAGATATTCGAACCCAAATTCTCAGTATGGAAACGGTATTCCAGACTTTAAACTAGCTTTAAATAATTCAACTTCTTTATCAGAATCAAACAATTCAAATGTTAATTTATACCCAAATCCAGCTCTAAACTTTATTACAATTTCAACTCAGGAAAGTTTAAAAGAAGGAACTATAATATTTTATAATAATTTAGGACAAATTGTTTTAAAGGAAAAATTGACCAATTCACAACAAAATATCTCATTGCAATCGTTACCAAATGGTATTTATCATTACAATATAGTTTCGACAGATAAAATTTTGAATGGAAAAATTATTAAAAATTAATATTTTTAGTTACTTTCGATTGCAGAATTAAAACTATAATCGAATCAACTTTCAATGAATAAAATCACTTCACTTTTTAATATAAAATATCCAATAATTCAGGGCGGAATGATTTGGAATTCCGGATACAAACTGGCCAGTGCGGTAAGCAATGCTGGTGGTTTAGGTTTAATTGGAGCAGGATCCATGTATCCAGAAATACTTCGGGAACACATTCAAAAATGTAAAAAAGCAACTGACAAACCTTTTGGCGTTAATGTTCCAATGTTGTATCCCAATATTGAAGAAATAATTAAAATTATTGTAGAAGAAGGTGTGAAAATTGTATTCACATCGGCAGGAAATCCCAAAACATGGACTTCATTTTTAAAAGAAAAAGGAATTGTTGTGGTTCATGTAGTAAGCAGTTCAAAATTTGCAATCAAAGCACAAGAAGCAGGAGTTGATGCCGTTGTGGCAGAAGGTTTTGAAGCAGGCGGACACAATGGGCGAGAAGAAACTACCACTTTGACTTTGATTCCTATGGTCAAAGAAAAAATTCAAATTCCGCTTATAGCAGCTGGTGGTATTGCAACTGGTCGAGGTATGCTAGCGGCAATGATTTTAGGTGCAGATGGGGTCCAAATGGGTTCGCGATTTGCAGCTTCTACAGAGAGTTCATCTCATGAAAATTTCAAACAAACTATTATTGAAGTTGAAGAAGGTGGAACACAATTGACTCTCAAAGAGTTGGCGCCTGTAAGATTGATAAAAAATAAATTTTACAACGATATTCAAGATTTATATTCAAAATGTCCAACTCATGAAGATTTGAAAACACTTTTGGGTCGAGCCCGGGCGAAAAAAGGCATGTTTGAAGGCGATTTGGTAGATGGCGAACTTGAAATCGGGCAAATTGCAGGTTTGATTCATGATATTAAGCCGGTTTCGGAAATTATTAATACCGTAATTTCTGAATTTGATATGGCTAAGAATGAAATGATGACTTTTTAATTTCCTATTCTTAACCCTTATTTAAAAAAATTTCAAAACCAAATGTTTAGTTTTACCGAAACCAAAATTTCTATGAAAAAGTTACAATTTTTATTAATCTCTATACTATCATTATCACTGCAAGCTCAAAAAAAACCAAGATTGGTGGTTGGAATAATAGTAGATCAAATGAAAATGGAATATTTATATCGTTATTCTGATGATTTTTCAGAAAATGGATTTAAAAGATTAATGAAAGATGGTTACACTTTTCATAACATGCATTACAATTTTATGCCCACTTTTACAGGACCTGGACATGCCGCTGTTTATACTGGGACAACGCCTTCGGTAAATGGAATTGTTGGCAATGAATGGTTTAACAAATCATTACAAAAAGAAGTATATTGTACCGACGATGAATCTGTAAAAACAATTGGTGACGGTTCTGAAAAAGAAGGGAAAATGTCTCCAAAACTCTTGCAAAGCACTACAATTACTGATGAATTACGATTGGCAACCAATTTTAAAGGAAAAGTAATCGGGATGAGTCTTAAAGACAGGGGCGCTATTCTTCCAGCGGGACATTTTGCCAATTGGGCATTTTGGATGAGCAGAAAAGGAGCTTTTATTTCAAGTACATTTTATGGAGAAAAACTACCAGATTGGGTTACTGAATTTAATAATGCCAAACCGTATTTACCTTATTTAGAAAAAGGTTGGAAATTAACAAAACCTGTCTCGACTTACAATGAAAGCCTTCCAGATGAAAATCCGTACGAAGGCACCATGTACAAGAAAAAACCATTTTTTCCTTATGATATGAAAGCCATGATGGAAGACAACGATCCTGCAGTTATTAAATTAAGTCCTTTTGGGAATAATATTTTAGCTGATTTTGCGATGAAAGCCATTGAAAAAGAAGATTTAGGAAAAGATGATATTACTGATTTTTTAACTGTAAGTTTTTCCTCGCCAGATTATGTAGGTCATACTTTTGGACCTCGTTCTATTGAAATGCAGGATACTTATTTAAGACTTGATGAAACGATTGCAGATTTATTAAACTTTTTAGATAAAAATGTGGGCAAGAATGATTATTTGATTTTCTTAACCGCCGATCATGCTGGAGCAGAAAATGTATCGCAATTGAAAGACAATAAATATGATGTTGATCACATAAGTTCCAAAAACATAGAACAAAATTTTTCCGAATTTTCTCAGAAAACTTATGGTGTTGATTTGGTATTGAATGTGTCAAATTTCAATCTTTTTTTTAATAAAGAGATTATTAAGTCTAAAAATTTAGATTTAAATAAGGTGAAGCAAACTTTTAAAGATTTTATGTACACTCAAAAATATATAAAAAGAGTGTACACTGAAGAAGAGATTTTGGCTTCATCTGGCAAAGATTTTTATTTGAGTTTTATTGCAAATGGTTACGATCCCACACAAAATGGCGATATGATTTTCTTATTGAAACCGGGTTATGTAGAATATTCAGGTGTTGGAACCACTCATGGTTCGCCTTATACTTTTGACACTCATGTTCCCTGCATTTTTTATGGCTGGGATATTCCAAAAGGAGAAACCCACGATAGGAAAGAAATTACTCAAATAGCACCAACCATTGCTCAAAAAATAAAAATTCAATTTCCAAATGGTACACAAGCCAAAGTTTTATTGGAAGTTTTGGATAAATAGTGGGTAAAAAATTAATCACTCATATTTTCAATAATTTATTTAATTTAAAGTAAAATCCCAAACTTCAAAATTTAGAAATTTGGGATTTATAATTTTATTTTCACTATCAACCGACGAACCTAAAAATAAGGCAATAAAATGCTCTCAACCCTAGCAAATGCTATGGTTTAATTTTTAAAACAAAACCCCACCCCTCTATGTATTAGAATAATGCGGTTTGAATATTTGGAGGTTTGGTTCTTTTTTGTCGTTTTGTATAGGTTCTTCGGCTGTTTTCGATTACCCAAAACACATCAAGATTGCTT
>NZ_JANLVD010000193.1:0-2008 GCF_031363805.1 Flavobacterium sp.
AAAAAATTAAACCATTAAGAAATTAAGGGAATTAAGAAAAAAACGCAATGAACCTTAATTTCTTAATGGTTCAAAAAATAAACTAAAGGTACATTTCAATTAACCCTTCTGGTAAATCCATGATTACTTTTTTGTTTTCACGATCAATTTTAACCAAGAAATGGTCAATCATAGGGATAAGAATTTCTACATCACCGTTTAAAACTTCAAATAGAGGCTGAGCTGTAGTGTCATTTATGGATTCAATTTTTCCAACAACGCCTAGTCTTTTGTCTTCGACCTCAAAACCAATTACTTCGTGGAAATAGAATTTATTGCCGGTAAGTTTTGGCAACATATTTAAGGGCAGATATAAGTCGTTGCCAATTACTGCATCGGCATCTTCTTCGGTATTCATATCTTCAAAACGAATTCTAAGAAAATCGTTTTTGTGCAGCGAACTGCTTTCAATAAAAAATGGAACCAAGTGTTTGTTGCATTCAACAAACACTGATTCCAAGTTTTCGTATAACTCAGGTTCGTCCGTATCTAAATAGGCAAGAACTTCCCCTTTGAAACTAAATTTTTTAGCGATTTTACCTAAGTAGAAACAATCTTCTTTACGCATTGTCGCCTTCTAAAATTATGCTTCAGTTGTTTCGTTATTTTCTTCTGCAGCAGGAGCTTCTTCAACTTCAACTTCAGCAACTTCCTCTTCAACAGCAGGAGTTGCAGCAGCGATAGCATCAGCCTCAGCTTGTGCGGCAGCAGCTAAACGTTTAGCATTAACTTCTTGCTCTGCTTTGAAAGCTTTAGCTTTTTCAGCAACTTGTGCTTTAGTCAAACCTTCTTTCTTAGCATCAACTTTACCAGCTTTAGCTTCTAACCAAGCAGCTAATTTTGCATCCGCTTGTTCTTGTGTCAAAGCACCTTTACGAATACCGCCATCAAGGTGGTGTTTCAATAAAGCTCCTTTGTAAGAAAGAATAGCTTTAGCAGTATCAGTTGGTTGTGCACCATTGTGCAACCATTTTACTGCACTTTCAAGGTTTAACTCGATAGTTGCTGGGTTTGTATTTGGATTGTAAGTACCGATTTTCTCTAGGTATTTACCATCTCTTTTTGAGCGAGCATCTGCCGCTACAACCCAGTAAAAAGGTTTTTGTTTTTTACCGTGTCTTTGTAATCTAATTTTTACTGACATAATCTTGTGATTAAATTTTGAGGTACTCGACCTCGATTAATTAAGGGTGCAAAGATACATTTTTTATCGATAAATGCTAACTGCTGTACTATTTTAATCAAGTTTAGAGTATTAACCTAAGCGATAGTTTTGTTTTTTGTAGCAATTGTCTTTTATTTAAGGTCTAATGTCCTATTTTTGTTCCTCACAAAAGTGAATTATTATGAAAAAATATTTTTTGATAGCCCTTGTTTTTTTTGGCTTGCTTTCCTGTGAGGACGACGTTCGTTTCAACAATCCTTCTTTTCAGGGTCTAAAAGACAATGTGTTTTGGAGAGGTGTGCGATCAAAAGCTACTATTACTTCAGATGGATCCTTGCTGATAGAATCACTTATTGTAAACGAAACGATATCCTTGAAAACAGCTTCTGCTGAGCCTCAAACTTATTTTCTTGGAACAAGTGAGGCAAGTAAAGCAGTTTGTACCATTACTAATCCGGCTACTGGTCTAACTACATATACAACGGGTTTTGGTGTTGGTCAAGGCCAAATTATAATTACAGAATACGACGCTATCAACAAGACTGTTACTGGTACTTTTAAGTTTAGTGCTGAAAATACCGATAGCAGTTCCCAAGCGAATGCAACTGTCAATTTTCAGCAAGGTGTTTTTTATAAAATTCCAGTAGAAAAATCTTTAATTCCCTAATTTTAGGCCTGTTTTCTTATAAATACTAATCATTACAAAGTTTTACTATTGCAACTCCTATTTTTTTTAAAAGTGAAATAAAACATAAATTAGCTAATATGTAGTAGATTAGAGAAAAATAGCAGTACATTTGTTCT
>NZ_JANLVD010000235.1:0-11682 GCF_031363805.1 Flavobacterium sp.
ACATGAATGTCGAGTTTCAAAAATTGGAACTCAAAAACGATATTCAGTCCAAAGTTCGTTTTGATTTGGACCAGCAACACCGCGAATATTTCTTACAACAGCAAATGAAAACCATTCAGGAAGAACTGGGTGGCGTTTCACACGAAGAAGAAATCGAAGAAATGCGTACCAAATCGAAAACAAAAGTTTGGGACGAAAAAACACAAAAACATTTCGACAAGGAATTGTCGAAAATGCAACGATCAAATCCAAATTCGCCCGATTTTGGTATTCAAAGAAATTATTTAGAATTGTTTCTTGATTTACCTTGGGGTCATTATTCTAAAGATAAGTTTGATTTAAAAAAGGCTGAAAAAATATTAGACAGAGATCATTTTGGTCTCGATGATGTGAAGAAAAGAATCATTGAACATTTGGCGGTTCTTAAATTGAGAAACGATATGAAATCGCCAATTCTTTGCTTAACTGGACCTCCGGGAGTTGGAAAAACATCTATTGGAAAATCTGTTGCAGAAGCATTGGGTCGGGAATATGTTCGTATTTCTCTGGGTGGATTGCGTGATGAAGCCGAAATACGCGGTCACAGAAAGACATATATTGGTGCAATGCCGGGACGTATTATTCAGAGTTTGAAAAAAGCAGGAACATCAAATCCAGTTTTTGTTTTGGACGAAATCGATAAACTATCCAGCAGCAATCAAGGAGATCCATCATCGGCATTATTGGAAGTTTTGGATCCAGAACAAAATAAAGAATTTTACGATAACTTCCTAGAAATGGGTTACGATTTGTCGAAAGTCATGTTTATTGCGACCTCAAATAATATGGCAACCATTCAGCCTGCGTTGAAAGACCGAATGGAAGTTATTAAAATGTCGGGCTATACTATTGAAGAAAAAGTCGAAATTGCCAAGCAACATTTGTTACCAAAACAGTTGGCAGAACACGGTTTGACCTCAAAACATGTAATTATTGGTAAAAAGCAATTAGAAAAAATAGTCGAAGGTTACACTCGCGAGTCGGGTGTGCGGGGGTTGGAAAATAAAATTGCACAAGTTATCCGAAATGCAGCCAAATCTGTTGCTATGGAAGAAGATTACAATATAAAAGTAAGCGATGCCGACATCGTTAAAATTCTAGGCGTTCCAAGAATGGAAAGAGACAAATCTGAAAACAATGATGTTGCTGGAGTGGTTACTGGATTGGCTTGGACTTCTGTTGGTGGCGATATTTTGTTTATAGAATCGTTAGTTTCACCAGGAAAAGGAACCATGACTATTACCGGAAATTTGGGAACAGTCATGAAAGAATCGGCTACGATTGCATTGGAATACATCAAAGCAAATGCTGCACTTTTAGGATTAAATTCTGAAATGCTTGGCAAATACAATATTCACCTGCACGTTCCAGAAGGCGCCACTCCAAAAGATGGACCGAGTGCAGGTATTGCCATGTTGACTTCTTTGGTTTCTGTGCTTACACAAAAGAAAATCAAGAAAAATATTGCCATGACTGGTGAAATTACTTTGCGTGGAAAAGTATTGCCTGTGGGCGGAATTAAAGAAAAAATTCTGGCTGCAAAACGTGCCAATATTAAAGAAATTATTCTTTGTCAAGAAAATAAAAGCGATATTGACGAAATAAAAGCAGAATATTTGACTGGTTTAACTTTTCATTATGTAAAGGATATGCACGAAGTTTTAGCTATTGCCATTACTAAAGAAAATGTAAAAAATGCCAAAATTTTATAACATTATTTTTAGAATAAAATAAATAATTTAAAAACGGCTAAATATTAGTCGTTTTTTTGTAAAAAATAATATCTTCGCTTCTGCGTTATATATTTGTAAAACGCCAACATTAAATGTATAAAAAATTAATTTTTCTAACTTTAATTCTCTTTGTAAATACCATTTTTGCTCAAATTGGTGGTAATGGTGTTTATCAATTTTTAAATTTAATATCATCGCCCAGACAAGCGGCATTGGGCGGAAAAACAATCACCAATTTTGATTACGATGTCAACCAACCACTTTTCAATCCAGCATCTATAAATGTAGAAATGGACGGGAAGTTGGCACTTAATTATGGGAACTACTTTGGCGATGTCTCTTACGGAACCGCTGCTTACGCTTACACTTACGACCGACACATACAAACCTTTCATGCCGGAATTACCTATATTAATTACGGAAAATTTGATGGTCGCGATGAAAACGGAACCGCCACAAACGAGTTTTCTGGCAGCGAGATTGCAATTTCTTTAGGATATTCATACAATATTCCAAAAACAAAATTATATGTTGGCGGAAATGCAAAACTCATATCATCAAGTCTAGAAACTTACAACTCTTTCGGAATAGCGACAGATTTGGGAGCCATTTATATCAATGAAAAAAGCAATGTAAACTACGCACTAGTTTTAAGAAATTTCGGAACGCAAATATCAACTTATGCCGGTACTCGCGAGAAATTACCTTTTGAAATTGTAGCTGGAGTATCTCAAGAATTGGCAAATGTACCAGTTAGATGGCATCTTACGTTAGAGAATTTGCAAAAATGGAATGTTTCGTTCGAAAATCCAGCCAGAGCAACCCAAACTATCGACGGTGATCCTATTCCAGAAAAAGTTACCTTTTTAGGAAACGCCTTCCGTCACGTTATTTTTGGAGCAGAAATTTTCCCTAAAAGAGCATTTAATATTAGGTTGAGCTATAATTTCAGAAGAGCCTCGGAACTTAAAATCATTGAGCAAAGAACATTTTCTGGAATTTCGGCAGGTTTCGGCATCCGTTTTACAAAATTCAGATTCGATTATTCCTATTCAAGATACACGCTGGCAGCAAATACTAGTTTGTTTGGACTTATGATTAACTTGTAGTTTTTTGGAGCACAACATTCTAGTTTTAAGGAGCATTATTCCTGCTGTACGTTTCAATCTGTCATTGCGAGGAACGAAGCAATCCAATCATAAGATTGCTTCGTTCCTCGCAATGACAGGATTTCCACTGCCATCAGAGCTAAAATACTTATATTTACGTTTTTATTAAACATTCAAAATTGAAAAAAATAACCATTGCCATCGACGGATATTCCTCTACTGGGAAAAGCACATTAGCCAAAGAACTAGCCAAACATTTGGGTTATATTTTTGTAGACACTGGAGCCATGTATCGAGCAGTTACCCTTTTTGCGTTGGAGAACAAATTTATAAAGCAGGATTTCTTTGATCAAAAGGCTTTAATCGAAAATTTGCCAAACATCAATTTAGAATTTCAATTCAATAAAGATTTCGGTTTTGCAGAAATGTTTCTAAATGGCGACAATATAGAAAAACAAATCAGAACCATCCAAGTGTCAAGCTACGTGAGTCAAGTGGCAACCATTTCAGAAGTTCGGGAAAAATTGGTCGAGCAACAACAAGAAATGGGAAAAAACAAAGGCATTGTCATGGATGGGCGAGATATAGGAACCGTAGTTTTTCCAAATGCAGAACTCAAAATATTCATGACAGCCAGCGCGCAAACAAGAGCCCAACGCCGTTTCGATGAACTACAATCCAAAGGCGATGAAGTAACTTTTGAAGAAGTATTAAAAAACGTCCAAGATCGAGATTTTATAGATACCAACAGACTTGATTCGCCACTCAAAAAGGCAGAAGATGCCATAGAAATTGACAATTCAAACCTGTCTAGAAAAGAACAGTATAATATAGTTTTGGAGATAATTCAGGAGCTTCTTTAAAAGTTTATTGGCTTTCTAAAAATCTACATTGTTTTACAGGATTTTCGTTCTGAGCTTGTTGAAGATTCTACAATAGAACACTTTATTTCTTTCATCTGCACAAGCGCTTCAATTTGACAGCACAATAAAAATTGGATATACTAACTTAATAAAATAAATTTTATGCTATAAATACTCTCAATCAGAATAGAATTTCAAATTCTAAATATTTTTTAGTTATTTTAATCTATAACAATTGCCTTCAATAACTCGTAGGCTCGGGATTATTTAGTACTTTACAATAGAAAAAGCACCAATACCAAATATTTATGAGAAATTATGATTTCAATAAATATTTAATAGTCACCTAAATTTCACACATTTATTTTTTCGAATTTACTAATTTTAATTCTTATAATTGTTTGTATAAATTTAAATTTCAGTTTCTTTATAAATAAATATAACTCATAAATTTGCAACATTCAGTTTTTAAAATACCAATTCATTTTAACCATAAAATCATGAAAAAAATACTCATCTTTTTTTTAATTACAAATTTACTTACTGCACAAGAAACATTCACTAGAAAAGATTCACTTCATGGTGGTTTGCAACCTGAAAGAGTTTGCTTCGATGTGCAACGCTATGATTTGAATATCAAAATAAATCCAGAAGATAAATCGATTGTGGGTTATAATGACATTACATTTCTTGTCAGTTCAAAAAAAGTAAATAAAATTCAGTTGGATTTATTCGAAAATATGAAAGTTGATAGTATTATTTTTCAAAATAAAAAACTAACCTATAAAAGAGAATTTAATGCTGTTTTCATTGATTTTCCATATTATTTATATTTAAAATCAGAAAATAAACTTCGGTTTTACTATTCAGGAAATCCTATTATTGCGAAACGCGCTCCGTGGGATGGTGGTTTTGTTTTCAATAAAGACAGCAATGGAAAACCATGGATTGGCGTTGCGGTTCAAGGAACTGGTGCCAGTTTATGGTATCCTGTAAAAGACTCTCAAACAGATGAACCAGATTTTGGAGCCAGTATAAAAGTGGCGGTTCCAAACGGTTTGATAAATGTTTCCAACGGAAGACTTTTAGGTTCTGAAGATCTTAAAAATGGTTATACTCGCTGGGATTGGGAAGTCAAAAATCCTATTAATACTTATAATATTACCATAAATATTGGCGATTATGTCCATTTTGGCGAAACATACAAAGGTTTAGATTTAAATTATTATGTACTTCGTGAAAACGAAGCCAAAGCCAGAATTCAATTTGAAGAAGTGAAACCGATGATGGATTGTTTTCAGTCTAAATTTGGAAAATATCCATTTACCGACGATGGTTATAAATTGGTAGAAACCTCTTATTTAGGAATGGAACACCAAAGTGCAGTTGCTTACGGAAATCATTATAAAAAAGGATATTTGGGTCGAGATTTATCAAGAACTGGAGCTGGAGATTTTTTCGATTATATAATCATTCACGAAAGTGGACATGAATGGTTTGGAAACAGCATTACAAGCAAAGACATTGCAGATATGTGGATTCATGAAGGTTTTACACAATATTCAGAACTGGTTTATATAGAATGTGAAAAAGGCTATGATCAGGCCATGTTATACGGTACGGGTTTGGCAAATAATGTGAGAAATGACAAACCTATTATTGGAAAATTTGGAGTAAATCAGGAAGGTTCTGGCGATATGTATCCAAAAGGTGCTTTGCTTTTAAACACGATTCGCCATATTGTTAACGATAATGATAAATGGTGGAAAATGCTCTTGAGATATTCTGAAACCTATCGTTATAAAATTATTGATACTGAAACGGTTGCCGACTTTTTTAGTAAAGAATCTGGAGTTAATTTGGTGCCAGTTTTTAATCAATACCTCAAATATACAAACATTCCAGAATTGCAATTCAGAAAAAATAAAAAAGACATGGAATGCCAATGGAAGACAGACGAACAAAATTTTCAAATGCCAGTTGATGCCATGATTAAAGGAAAAAAAGTAAGATTAAATCCAACCAATTCATGGGCGAAAATTCCTGAAAAAGTAAAAGACATTAAAGACATTAAAGTTTTAACCGATCAGTTTTTTATAAAATATTGATTTCAAATCATTTGTGTTTAAATATTTTGTAATTTAGTTTGTAATTTTAAACTAAATAAATATGGAAACAGTTAAAAGTTTGAATAAGTGGGCCAATGCACATACGTATCAGTGGCTAGATATTTTGAGAGTAGTTGTAGGTGTTTTTTTGTTTAGCAAAGGCGTTTCATTTATAACCAATACTTTGTATTACACAGAATTAATTGCACCAATAAAAAACTTTGGTGGTGGAATGATTTTTATACATTACATTGTTGCAGCGCACATGGTTGGTGGCATAATGATAGTTTTTGGATTATTAACACGTTGGGCAATTGCTGCTCAAATACCTATTTTATTAGGTGCATTTTCAATTAATTTCATTGGTCAAATGAATGTTGGTAACCTAATTTTATCGGTATTACTATTATTAATTTGTATATTTTTTCTTTTTTACGGTAGCGGAAAACATTCTGCAGATTATTATTTCAAAATGCAACAATAACTAACTAGGATATATAAAAAAAAAGACTGTTTTTCGACAGTCTCTTTTGCATTGTAGTAGGTTAGAGTAGGGGATTTTAAATATTTTTAAGACATTAACTTCGAAGCTATTTCGTAAGTTTTTGTTGGATGGTATATAAATAAACAAGATTTATTTTTAATAACTTTTATAATTTCAGCTTTTAAAGCTTCTGGTATAGCTGGACAACCTTGGCTTCTTCCTAAATAACCTTGTGATTTTATGATTGATGGATTTGCATATCCAGCGCCATGCATAACAACGGCTCTAGATCTTGCATTGCTATTGATACCTTTTTCCAATCCATCAAGTTTTAACGACAAACCATGTTTTCCATTGTAAGTTTCGCCAGTGGCATAAAACCCTAAGCTGCTTTTATTTGAACTTTGACTGTTTGAAAAACTATCTGCATATTCCAAGCCGGATTTCATTCCGTGAGATACCAGTGTATTATATAAGATAGTATTTGTAGACAAATCTATTACCCATAATCTTTTTTTGGTGGATGACAAACTAAAGTCGATAACAGTCAAAATATCTTTGCTTATTAATCCTTTCTCTTTTAAATTAAAAAAACCATCCATTGCTTTTTTGAAACAATTAATTTCTGGTAATGCAAAGTTATTGGCATTTAAAGATTTATAAATGATTTCAATTTTTTCAGATAAATTGCTCTTGCTTGAATTTGAAGCGTAATTTGTGTTTTTTGCTATTGACGCAAAAGACATAAAAGATAACAATAAAAGAGGTAAAAATTTTTTAATCATCGGTTTGGTTTTTAATGGTTTATCAATTTCAACACTGCAAATATTGTGTAAAAAATGTTACCAACCAAATTTATTTTGCATTTCATCGTTAAAAAATAGCTTTTCATCGATTGTTTTATAATTTGACACTCGTCAGGTATTGTAGATAATGGGTTTATATGCAGATGTTAAAGTTTTAACTTTTTTTTATTTTTACCGTTTAAAAGTATAAATAATACGTCAAAATACACAAAAGCCACTCAATAATAAGTTATTGAATGGCTTTTGATAAATATTTAAAAATTAATTTCACATATTTCATGAAAATTCTAAAATATTCTAAATGTGCTTAAAGTTTTTATAATGCAGCAGGAACCTTCCCCCAATTTTCACCTCTTTTTATACGTAATAATTGTGTTTCTGAAACTTTGTATCGTTTTGCGAGTGTGCTTAAAGGAGTTTGTTCATTCAAGCGTTTTTTTAGTATCATTACTTGATTAACGGTGAGTTTTGTATTGGTTCGTCTTGTAGGCTTTTCAAAAACACTTGCCTTGGATTTGATTACATAAGGGCTATTTCTCTGATGAATAGTATTTTCTTCTCTAGTCATCCATTTTAGGTTTGAATGATGGTTGTTTAATTTATCATAATCTAAATGTGCCACAAGATTCTTATCATCTTCTGGCTTCGGTAAAAAGTATTGTGCCACCAACCTGTGTGTTAAACTGCCGTAGAAGCGTTTTCTTTTTTGTTCTCTTTTTTTATAGTTTTTGGTATAATTTGTTTTAATTGTTTTCAACAATTTATCATTTTCTATAATTTTTTGAAACAAAACGGGGTCTGGTTTCTCGGATATGATTGCCAATTTTTCCATGGATGAAATGTCAAGTTTTAAAACCTTGATATTTTCTCTTATGGCTTCAAAATAAGCTTTGTCTTCCTCGCTAATAGGTAAAATAATTGTCAAATTAACCGATGGATAACCTTCAGTCAAAGGTTGTTTTACAATAGTGGTATTCCCTTTTATAAGATTGTTTTTTTTAACGTTTCCGTAGTTTGAAATAAAAAGTTCGTATCTTTCTTTAAAAGGCGATTTGAGTTCCACTTCCTTCCAAATTTCTTCATCGTAAAATCTTGTTATATAATTATTCATAACTTGAGCGCTTTATTTTAGTAATACAATTTAATTTAATCAGTCTTCCTTTTGTCCCATCATCATTAAAAAGGCTTTCAAAAAAGCATCTATATCTCCATTCATCACGCCATCCACATCGCTTGTTTCATAGCCAGTTCGGACATCTTTAACCAATTTATAAGGTTGCATAACATAATTTCTTATTTGCGAACCCCATTCAATTTTCATTTTTCCAGCTTCAATATCTGCTCGCTGTGCTAGTTTTTTCTTCAATTCAATTTCATACAATTGCGATCGTAGCATTTGCATGGCTCGATTCCTGTTATCATGTTGCGATCTAGTTTCAGAACATTGAATTTGAATTCCACTCGGTTTGTGAACCAATTGTACTTTCGTTTCTACTTTATTCACATTTTGACCTCCTGCGCCACTAGATCTTGCCGTTGTAATTTCAATGTCGGCAGGATTTATTTCAATTTCAATGGTGTCATCCACAAGCGGATACACATAAACTGAGGCAAATGAAGTATGTCGTTTTGCATTGCTATCAAAAGGAGAAATACGCACCAATCGGTGTACTCCATTTTCACCTTTCAAATACCCAAAAGAATAATCACCTTCAATTTCGAGTGTTACGGTTTTAATTCCTGCAGCATCGCCTTCTTGATAGTTTAGTTCTTTAAATTTATAACCATTTTTCTCGCCCCACATCATATACATTCGCATCAGCATAGAAGCCCAATCGCAGCTTTCGGTTCCGCCGGCGCCCGCCGTTATTTGCAAAACAGCACTCAAAGAATCGCCTTCGTCCGAAAGCATATTTTTGAATTCGATATTTTCAATATGCAGGTTTGTAGCTTCAAACAATGCATCAAGTTCCTCGCCCGAAAATTCTCCTTCTTTATAGAATTCATAAGCCAGTTGCAATTCGTCGCTTAAATTAATTGCTTTTTCATAATCTTCGACCCATTTTTTCTTTGATCGGAGATTTTTGACCAGTAATTCAGCTTCTTTTGCCTTGTTCCAAAAATCTGGCGCAAAAGTTTTCTCTTCTTCGTTCGCTATTTCAATAAGTTTCGCATCAATGTCAAAGATACCTCCTCAACGCACCAAGACGCTCCACAATACCTTTTATTTGTTCGGTATTTGTCATAAAATTGTTTATTTTTGTAATTATTTTTGAAGCTATTCCTGCTATTCATTTCAATCTTTTGCTTTTTATGCTTCGGCATGCTCAGCATCACAGTAGCAAAAGGATTTCCATTGCTATCAGGGCTAGTTAAGCAACAATATTTTAAATATTAGAACGCAAATTTAAGTATTTTATTCAATATATGGAAATAAATTTAGTGAGTGACACAGTTACCAAGCCAAGTCAAGAAATGCTACAAGCCATGTTTAGCGCTAGAGTAGGAGACGATGTTTACAAACAAGATCCAACGGTTAACGCCTTGGAGGAGAAAATGGCTAATTTATTTGGCATGGAATCGGCCTTGTTTTTTCCTTCGGGAACCATGGCAAACCAAACGGCAATAAAATTGCATACCAATCCAGGAGAGCAAATAATTTGCGATAAATGGTCGCATATTTATCATTATGAAGGAGGCGGAGCATCATTCAACAGTGGTGTTTCCTGCAATCTTGTTGATGGTAATAGAGGTATGATAACAGCAGATTTGGTTAAAAACGCCATAAATGACCCAGAATTTTATCATGCGCCACTTACTAGTTTAGTCAGTATTGAAAATACAACAAACAAGGGTGGCGGTGCCTGTTACGATATGCAACCATTGAAAGAAATTAAGCAAGTTTGTTTGCAACATAATTTAAAATACCATTTGGATGGTGCTAGATTGTGGAATGCATTGGTAGCCAAAAAACAACTACCCACACAATTTGGAGAACTTTTTGATACCATTTCTGTTTGTTTATCAAAAGGATTGGGTGCACCCATTGGTTCAGTGTTGATTTCAGATTCAAAAACCATACACAAAGCATTGCGAATTCGTAAAATTTTTGGTGGCGGAATGCGCCAAGCGGGCTATTTGGCTGCCGCAGGAATTTATGCGCTAGACCATAATATGGACAGATTAAAAGAAGACCACCGCAGGGCCAAAGAAATTGGAGATGTTTTGCAAAAATTGCCTTGGATAGCAACAGTTGAGCCAGTGGAAACCAATATTTTAATTTTTTCGGTTCAGGCTTATTTGGACGAAAAAGTAATTATGACAAAGTTGAAAGACAAAAACATAGCCATAAGTTCCATGGGTCATGGAAAATTGCGTATTGTAACCCATTTGGATTATAAAGAAGTCATGCACAGTTATGTTTTGGAAGCGCTTTCGAAATTGCAGGTTTGATATTATATTTATGTAGCTAATAATTTTATAATAAGCTTACATAATTTATCTTCTGATAGCTAATGGGAATTTGATGAGCTAAATTTGTCGATATAAGTCTAGACTTCCAATTAAAAAACAACTTCCAAGTACAAAACCAACTTTAAAGTTTACTTCGTCTGTTCGCTCTTTCAGGCTCGGGTGCCTAAAACCCCAATTGCGCCAAACCGCCTTGTTGTGCGATGTAATAATATTTACAAAAATGTTAATCCAATTCTTTTGTTTAATCCCAACTCAAAGAGTCTGATTAAAGTCGAAAGTTGAATATTTCCTTTTCCGTTTTCAATTCTTGAAATGTAACTTTTTTTGGTTCCGGTTTTTTCGGCTAACTGTTCTTGAGTTATTTTTGCTTCTTTTCTTGCGTCTTTTAGCATTTCACTTATGATAAACATTTGTGAGTTTTCTTCATATGTATTTCTGCTTTCAGTTCCAATTTTTCCGTGTTCAACTTCTACAAGTTGATCAAAACTATTTATGTTATTATAATTTTTCATAATTCTAATTTTTTGTTTTCAAAATATTCATTTTTTAATTTCTCCGCTTTTTCCAATTCATTATTTGGTGTTTTTTGCGTTTTTTTCTGAAATCCGTTGAATAGAATGACCAAATTTCCTTTATCAAAGCAACAGAATATTCTGTAAATATTCGACTGATATTCAATTCTTATTTCATAAAGTCCATCAGTTCCAGTCAAATGTTTCAAAAATTTTTCAGGAACTTTTTCAACTTGTTTGATAAGTTCTAAAACATACTTTATTTTTTCTTTTACCTTTTCATCTTGCTTTTGGTAAAATTCCATAAAATGGTTTTCGTGAAATTTTATTCCTCTACTCATTTTACAAAGTTATCTCAAAAGTTAACAAATCGCAAACTTTTTAGATATTTCTTTTAATATTTCTTTTAGCAGAATGTTGAAAAATTATATCGCACAACGTCTCGTGGCTTGGCGTCAGTTGGGGATTTGGTTAGCCAAATGTATAAATTAAAGACCGATTCGCCGCGGCGAAACAAAACCATTCGCCGCGGCGAATTGCCTAAAACCCCAATT
>NZ_JANLVD010000237.1:0-7134 GCF_031363805.1 Flavobacterium sp.
AATTTTCCTTTGCTATGTGCATATCTAATCCCGTCCTCAATTTTTCCTACCGAAAATATATAACCCATTGACATGGAAATAATTTTAACATTTGCATTGTTTGCCAATCCCGTAAAAGCATTTTTTACACCATTTTGCTCATGGTATCCTTCAAGCAAAACATCCGATGATGCTCTATAAGTTATTAAATTTGCATTGTAAGCTACACCAACTGGCAAACCTTTATCATTTCTAGGAGATGTTGCAACAGATGACATGCTTGTTCCATGTCCACATTTATCGTTAATACCATCTGTTGTAGTACTCCAAGGCCAAAAAGAATCTACAAAAGTTCCAAATCTTTGAACGCTTCTTCCAGATGATTGTCCGTTATTAAAACTTGAACCCATTAAACCTTGATTTCCAGAAAGTCCAGTATCTACAACGCCAATAGTTACACCAGCTCCAGTGCTAACATTCCATGCAGCAGGAATATTATGTTGGTAAAATGCCCAAGGCACTTTGGCGTTTGGCGTGATGGTTGTATAATCTGAACTGGCGAGAGTTGCTGTTTCATATCCACATCCAGAACTAGACTTTTGCCTTTGGTAATCTGCATTATTTTCTAGATATCTATAATCTGCTGGTTCAATATACCGCAATGCTTTGCTCCTTTTAAGTGCGATAATAGTTTCTTGTTTTTCTATTTGTACATCAAAAAGATTTAAATATACATCGGTAGAAACTAGAATATCTTTGATTTTTTTACCTTCATATCTTTCAATAATATCGAATAATTCTTTTTGAATGGATTGATTGTTGGAAAGTTTACTTCTATCAAAATCATTGATTGTATTTCCAAAACCAATAGTCATCAAATTTTGACCTTGAAGTGCAGCACTCCAAAGCACTTGGTCAGAAACTTGGTTCCAATTAAATATGTTATTTGAACTTGCAATTCCTTCAATTTTTGCATTAATTTCGGATGCTTTCAATGCTTCTTTTTGAGTAGCATCAACAACTACTAGATCGTTATTAGTTTCATCTTTTGTACATGAGGTAAAGATTAAAGAGCTAATAAATAAAATTTTTAAGAAATTTTTTTTCATTTTTGGTTTTTTAATTGGTTTATAATACGAATATAATAATTTTAGCCTTAATATTTTTAAATATCTTAAAAAAAAGTATGTTTAAGTCATTATTTTAAACAAAGAAAAAATTAGTATACCTTTGCCTTATTATGCTGAAAACAATAAACATTTTAAATAAAAGAGCAAGATTCGATTACGAAATTCTTGAAACATATACTGCAGGAATAGTACTTGCAGGAACAGAAATCAAATCTATTAGACTTGGAAAAGCGAATATTACTGAAAGTTTTTGTGAATTTAGTAATAATGAACTTTTTGCAATAAATACTTACATTGAAGAATATACTTTTGGAAATCAGTTCAACCATAAAGCAAGAAGTGAGCGAAAACTTTTGCTTAACAAAAGAGAATTGAAAACCCTTGCAAAAAATGTTCAGGCCAAAGGATTGACCATAGTTCCACTGAAATTGCATACCAATGAAAAAGGTATGGCAAAGTTGGATATTGGATTGTGTCGTGGTAAAAAAACGTATGACAAACGTGAATCTCTAAAAGAACAAGATACCAAAAGAGATATTGACAGAATTAAAAAAGAGTTTAGATAATTTATATTAAGATTATAAAATTTCACACTAATCGCACAAATTTTCACTAACAAATTGAATTTAAAATCTAGAAAATTTATCTAACTAGCATAATTTTACAAAAAATATAATTTGTGAAAATTAGTGCAATTAGTGTAAAATTTTTTCAACCTCTTTGCTTTTTCTAAATCAAATAGTTAATAATAATTCTAGTTTTTATCCTCCAACAAAGGAACAAACCTAAAATCGCCAAACTCGTGTTTTTCAAATTGGGTTTCATTTTTTCTAATAATGAGTGTCATAATTTGAGTTTTATCTCCCACAGGAATAACTAACTTCCCTCCTATTTTCAATTGGGACATCAATGCTTTGGGAATTTCGGGTGCGCCAGCAGTAACGATAATACTATCAAAAGGAGCGTGGTTTGGCAAACCTTTATAACCATCGCCAAAAGACAAATGTTTGGCACGAATTCCAAGCTTTGGCAGTAATAATGATGTTTTTTTAAACAATTCATTTTGTCTTTCCACACTATAAACTACAGCGCCAAGGGTACACAAAACAGCCGTTTGATATCCCGAACCAGTTCCTATTTCAAGAATTTTATCTCCTTTTTTTACTTCCAATAACTCCGTCTGAAATGCTACAGTGTACGGTTGGGATATGGTTTGTCCAGCATCAATAGGAAAAGCCTTGTCTTGATAGGCAAAATCTTCGAAACTAGAATTCAGAAATAAGTGACGCGGAATTTTTTTAATAGCTTCCAATACATTTTTATTACCAATCCCTTTTTGTTGCAAAATGGTTACTAGTTGATTTCGAAGTCCTTGGTGTTTGGATGTATCTCTCAATTTTGGGGGAATTTATTTCTGTAAATTTAGAAAACAAATTCTCATTAATCAATTATCCATTATCAATTAATTCCTATTTTTGTTAAAAATATATTTGTATGTTAAAAGTTGGCGTTTTAGGTGCTGGACATCTTGGAAAAATACACTTACGATTATTGCAGCAGTCAGAAAAATATGAATTGGTCGGTTTTTATGATGAAAATCAAGAAAACGGAGCCAAAATAGAAAAAGAGTTTGGCTATAAACAATTTCATACTATTGCCACATTAATTCACGCTGTTGATGTTATAGATATTGTAACACCAACATTATCGCATTATAAATGTGCCAAAGTTTCTATAAAATCTGGCAAGCATGTTTTTATCGAAAAACCCATATCAAATACTGTTGCCGAAGCAGAAGAAATTATTGCCTTGGCAAAGGAATTTAATGTAAAAGGACAAGTTGGTCATGTAGAAAGATTTAATCCTGCCTTCAAAGCGGTCAAAGACCAGATTAAAAATCCCATGTTTATTGAAACCCATCGTTTGGCAGAATTTAATCCTCGAGGAACCGATGTTCCTGTGGTTTTGGACCTAATGATCCATGATATTGATGCCATTTTGAGCGTAGTAGATTCTAAAGTAAAAAACATAAATGCCAGCGGAGTATCAGTCATAAGCGACTCGCCAGATATTGCCAATGCTAGAATTGAGTTTGAAAACGGATGTGTAGCCAACATTACATCCAGCAGAATTTCCATGAAAAATATGCGAAAATCTAGATTTTTTCAGAAAGATGCTTATATTTCGGTAGACTATTTAGATAAGGTATGCGAAGTTGTAAAAATGAAAGATGCGCCAGAAACTCCAGGAGATTTTGACATGATTTTGCAAAATGCAGAAGGTATGAAAAAACAAATTTACTACGAAAACCCTACGGTTGAAACCAATAATGCCATTCTTGACGAACTTGAGTCTTTTGCAGATGCGATTGAAAATAATACTACGCCAGTGGTTACATTGGAACAAGGAACCAATGCACTTAGAGTTGCCTATCAAATAATTGATTGTTTTAAAAAATAAAAAATAAATGAAAATAATAGCAGTAATTGGAGCTGGAACTATGGGCAACGGAATTGCACATACTTTTGCACAATCAGGTTTCACCGTAAAATTAATAGATGTTTCAGAAAAATCTATAGAAAAAGGAATGGCAACAATTGTTGCCAACTTAGATAGAATGATTGCCAAAGGAACTATTTCTGAAGACGATAAGTTAAAAACTATTGGCAATATTATTACTTACACTGATTTAAAAGATGGCGTTGTTGGTGCGGAATTGGTGGTGGAAGCTGCCACAGAAAATGTAGATTTAAAATTAAGCATTTTCAAACAATTAAATGATATTTGTAGTCACGAAACCATTTTGGCAACCAATACTTCTTCCATTTCAATTACACAAATCGGATCGGTTGTTTCTCATCCTGAAAGAGTTATAGGCATGCATTTTATGAATCCTGTACCTATTATGAAATTGGTAGAAATAATTCGTGGTTATAACACTTCAACCGAAGTGACCAAAACAATCATGGATTTATCTGTAAAACTAGGCAAAACGCCAGTTGAGGTAAATGATTATCCTGGTTTTGTAGCCAACAGAATTTTAATGCCGATGATCAACGAAGCTATAGAAACACTGTACAACAAAGTGGCTGGCGTTTATGAAATTGATACCGTTATGAAACTTGGAATGGGACAACCTATGGGACCATTGCAATTGGCAGATTTCATTGGACTTGACGTTTGTTTGGCTATTTTGAATGTCATGTACGATGGTTTCAAAAATCCAAAATATGCACCATGCCCGTTGCTTGTCAATATGGTTAGGGCTGGAAAACTAGGTATCAAATCTGGGCAAGGATTTTATGATTATTCAGAAAGTAAAAAAGCTGAAAAAGTAGCCGTTTTTATATAGTACCCCGAAAATAATGAGTCAAGAAACAGCACAAAAGTTAAAAAAAATTCCTATTATAAAACAATTGGTTATTGTTTTGGAAAATATAAAACTGCCTTGGCTTCAGGGAATTTCTCTTTATGAATTAATAGCTTTTTATATAGCTGGAATTGCACAAGGATCCTTGGCTTACAGATCCGCAGCTATATCTTGGAGTTTTTTCATGGCACTTTTCCCTTTTGCTTTGTTCATTTTAAATCTTATTCCTTATATTCCAATTGAAGGTTTTCAAAAAGATTTTTTACAATTTGTTTCAGAAGCAGTTCCTCCAAATACCTATGAAGCTATTGAAAATATTATCAATGATATTTTACACAATAGTCAATCTGGATTGTTATCATGGGGGTTTTTATTATCCGTTTATTTAATGACTAACGGTGTCAATGCTATAATGTCTGGTTTCGAGACTTCACAGCATATCATTGTGAAAAGGAAATATTTCCGTCAGTATTTTGTAGCACTTTGCATCTCCTTACTATTATCATTTATATTAATTGTAGCGGTAGCTGCCATTGTTATTTTTGAAGTTTTCATTCAAAGAACGATTTTACAAGATGTATTTTCGAGTAGAATTTCAGATAAAATATCTTTGATACAAGGTGGTAGGTATCTTTTTGTAATTGCCTTAATTGTTTTGGCAATTGCTGTACTTTTTAAATTTGGGATCAAACAAACTAGAAAACGCGATTTTATAACAATTGGAACCGTTTTTACGACTGTATTAATTATTTTTACATCTTATATTTTTGGAATTTGGGTTGTCAAATTTTCAAAATATAACGAACTTTATGGTTCTATTGGTACATTATTAATTGTGATGTTTTACCTTTGGATAAACTGTATGGTCCTATTATTAGGTTTTGAACTTGATGCTTCCATTGCCAAGTTAAAACGACATCCAGAAGAAAACCCACACCTAACCTAATATTTATGAAAAAGTTAATCTACATTTCTTTTATTTTTATTTGTTTCCATAGCAATGCACAATCGGTTTTTGGAAAATGGAAAACTATTGACGACAAAACGGGCGAAGCCAAATCGATTGTGGAAATTTTTGAAAACTCTGAAAAAGTTTATGGCAAAGTTGTTGAAATTATGGATGCTTCCAAAAGTAGTCGTAAATGTGATAAATGTACAGGAACCGACAAAGACAAACCAGTTTTAGGACTGGTTATTATTAAAGGACTTTCAAAAGATGGAGATGAATATAATGGTGGAAAAATTGTAGATCCAGAATCCGGCAAAATTTACAAATCATTTATAAAACTACAGGGAAAAGACAAATTGGAAGTTCGAGGCTATATTGGATTTGCCATTATTGGTCGTTCTCAAACATGGATAAGAGTTAAATAATTATTTTAGATGTCTCATTTTATAGAAGTAATATTACCTCTTGCAGTCGCTCGAACATTTACTTATCGAGTTTCAGAAACCGAATTTAATTTTATAGCAATTGGAAGTCGTGTCGCAATTCCTTTTGGTAAAACCAAATTTTATACGGGTTTAGTTTCTTCCAAACACCACAACCAACCTACATTATATGAAGCTAAGGAAATTCATCAAATTATTGATGAAAAACCGATAGTAACCGAAATTCAATTGCAACATTGGAATTGGATTGCATCTTATTATATGTGTTCTATTGGCGAAGTTTTCCGTTCGGCATTACCATCGGCACTGATGCTGGAAAGTGAAACAATAATTTCCCAAAAATCTGATTTTTTTGTAGACGAAGCACAACTTTCTGATGATGAATATTTGCTTGTTGAAGCGTTGAACCAACAAAGTTCACTCAAAATTCAAGAAGTAGTCGCTATATTGAATAAAAAAAATGTATTTTCAATTATTCAAAAATTGCTTCAAAAAAATATTATTTCACTGCAAGAAGAAATTGTGGAAGAATACAAACCCAAATTAATTCGATACATAAAACTCGTTCCTGAATTTGATTCGAACCAAAAATTAGAAGAATTACTTCAAATATTAAAAAATGCTCAAAAACAAAAAGATATTTTGTTGGCTTATTTTCAACTCAAAGCATCAGAGAAAAGCCCAATTTCTGTCAAAAAATTAATTGAATTTTCTGGGGCAACTTCATCAATCATTAAAGCATTGATTGATAAAAATATATTTGAAGAATATTTTTTGCAACAAGACAGGGTTTCATTTTCAAAGTCAGAAAAACAAAATGTTAAGCTCAATGATTTTCAAACCAAAGCTTTTCAGGAAATTGAAACTATTTTTTCCAAAAAAGAAGTTTGCTTGCTTCACGGTGTTACAGCTTCTGGAAAAACGGAAGTTTACATCAAACTCATTGAACAATTTTTAAACGATGGAAAGCAGATTTTATATCTGTTGCCCGAAATTGCTTTGACAACACAATTGGTATCTCGATTGACACAATATTTCGGAAATAATGTAGCTGTTTTTCATTCAAAATATAGCAATAATGAAAGAGTTGAAGTTTGGAATCAGGTTTTAAATTCGTCAGACAAAGCACAAATTGTTATTGGGGCACGTTCGGCTTTATTCCTGCCTTTTCAAAATTTGGGTTTTATTATTATTGACGAAGAACATGAACAGACTTTTAAACAAACCGATCCTGCGCCAAGATATCATGCGCGAGATTCTGCT
>NZ_JANLVD010000253.1:0-5140 GCF_031363805.1 Flavobacterium sp.
TTTGATGGGGATTTTTTGTTTTATTTTTAGAAAAAATAAATTTTTATTGTAAATTAATATCTAAATAATGAACTCAACAAACAGAATAAAAATTATAGATATACTTAGGGGTTGGGCATTGCTGGTAGTGGTTATTTGTAATTATAGTGTTTTTGCTTATGATGAAAATTATCAAATAATAGGGAAAGGCTTTGTAAGCAAGATTTTGCAAACGCTAGAAAAATTTTTATTTTCAGCCAAAGGATGGTCTTTATTGTTTGTCTTGTTTGGTTTCGGTTTTGGAGTTTTTATGGATAAATTTCAAGGCAATTCTTATTTGGGTTTTATAAAACGTATGTTTATTTTGTTTGTTTTTGCATTTGTAAATAGTATTATCTACGATGGTGATATTCTGAGGGATTATGCTTTTTTAGGTTTGTTGATTTTATTTTTTTATAAACTATCAGCAAAGAAAATATTGATTATTGCTTCGATGATTTTATTTTTTATTCCGTTTTTAGATGCTTACATCAATGCTTTGGATATGTCGTATGTAGAAACTCAAATTGCAATTATTGCTCCATTGCGGTATAGTCACTCTATAGTAGATTTGTTTAAGTTTAATTTTTGGTCTTCGTACTATTTTGAAGTTGTCAACCTTGGATATTCGGTTACAGCACATTGTGTTATGTTTGTTTGTATGTTGCTTGGGCTTTGGGCACAGAAAACAAATTTTTTTGAAAAAGCTTCCTTTTATCCAAAGAGAATTAAAAAAATCATATTGATTTCTTTTGTTTCTGCTCTAGTCTTGAGTTTGATTTTATTCTTTTCATTTCAAAATAAGGCTACCTATTTGGCTTATTTTTCTCCCAATTATTGGATTGTTTTGTTGACTATGATTTTCACGACAGCGTGTATTTGTTTGTTGTTTTTGAAACAGCGTTGCAGGACTATTTTTGGTTGCTTTTCGATTGTTGGTCGAATGACTTTGACGAACTATATGGTGCAGAACCTCATTAGTTTTTTTATTTTTCAGGGTTTCGGATTGCGTTTATTCTATACTTTACCTTATTATTGTTATTTCTTGATTGCTGTTGGAGTTTATATTCTTCAGATATTTTTTAGTTTTTGGTGGTTAAAAAGCAATAATTATGGACCATTGGAAATTTTGTGGAGAAGATGGAGTTGTACTATATCAAAACCATGAAAAATAATGTTTAATTTTCCATTTTGCTGCGTGAGGGATAGCAGTGGAAATCCTTTTTGAGAGGAACGAACAAAAAGATTGCAACGAATAGCCCGACATAAATAAAATTAAGTGAGGCACGAACTAAATTTTATTTATGACACGCCATAATTCTAATAATTAAAATTATTTATCAACTTTTTATATGAATACTTATTTGTAATTTTACAATATGTATGCCATTGTTGATTGTAATAATTTCTATGCGTCTTGTGAGCGTGTATTTAATCCAGAATATATTAAGAAGCCAGTTGTTATTTTATCTAATAACGATGGCTGTGTTATTTCCCGGAGTGAAGAAGCAAAATTGCTTGGTATAAAAATGGGCGCTCCAGAATTCAAAATTCGTACCGAGTTGCAAAATTTGGATGTAAAGGTTTTTTCTTCAAACTATGCTTTGTATGGTGATTTTAGTTCGAGAGTAATGAATATTTTGAAGCAATTTTCTCCAAATGTTGAAATTTATAGTATAGATGAAGCGTTTTTGAATTTTGATGGAATGGAAATTTCAAGTTATGAAGAATACGGAATGCAAATGAAAGATAGAGTTCAAAAATGGTTGAGTTTACCTATTTCTATTGGGTTTGCACCTACCAAAGTATTGTCTAAAGTAGCCAATAGAATCGTAAAAAAATATCCTATTAGAACCAATGGAATTTATATTATTGATACTGATGAAAAACGTATCAAAGCATTAAAATGGACAAAAATTGAAGATGTTTGGGGAATTGGTTCTCGCCTAGCAAAAAAATTGAGACTTATAAATGTAAATACTGCTTTTGATTTTATTCAGCCTAAATATGAAAGTTGGATAAAACGTGAAATGGGTGTAATTGGCATGCGTTTAAAAAGTGAACTAGAAGGCAGATCTGTGCTTAATATTGAAGAATTAATAGTCACCAAAAAGAGTATTGCCATTACGCGAAGTTTCGAAAAAAAGTTAACCAATCTAGACGATTTGAAAGAGCGAGTTTCAACATTTGGAACGGTTTGTGCTGAGAAACTACGCAAACAAAATTCTTGTTGTTATAGCATAATTGTAATGTTGGTCAAAGACAAACATCAATACAAATCATATTATTCTAGTACAATTGAAACATTGCCTTTTGCTACGAATTCTAATATTACAATTAGTAATTTGGCAGTAAAAATGATTGAGAAAATTTTTGAACCAAATCAAATTTATCAAAAAGCAGGTGTTATTGTAACACAAATAAGTCCGCAGGATCAAAAACAATTGAATCTTTTTGAAGAAGAAAACCCTAAGCACCAAAAATTGATGGAAGTTATTGATGCTGTTCATAAAAAAGTAGGACAAAGAAAAATTCGCTTGGGAAATCAAGATTTGCAAAGGACTTGGAAAATGCGTCAGAACCATTTGTCAAAAAATTTCACTACAGATATTAAAGATATTATTGAAGTAAAATGCCAATAGAAAAATCAAAACTTATATTTTTTATTCCCGATTTGGAGAATTCCAGCGAATATCCTTTTATTGTAGACGGAATAAAAGCTGGATTTCCTTCGCCAGCCGCTGACTTTGATGGTACAAAAATAAGTCTTGATGCTTTTTTAGTAAAAAATAAAGACGCTACTTTTTATGCTAGAGCCAAAGGCAATTCTATGATTGGAGCTGGAATTAGCGATGGAGATCTTTTAGTTATTGATAGAAGTTTGGAACCTGTAAATAATAAAATTGCTATATGTTTAATTGATGGCGAATTTACAGTAAAACGTATTAAAATTGAGAAAGATTGTGTTTATTTAATGCCTGAAAACTCAGATTACAAACCAATTATAATTACTGATGATAATGTTTTAATTGTTTGGGGAATAGTTACTTATGTAATTAAAAGTTTGTAAAATTTACTGGATATCTTTCAATTTTAATTGCAAACTCACAGTGCCATTCCATTCGTTTTCATCAATAGTATATACTGCTTCAAACGATTTTTGATTTTCAATAGTATTCATTTTATTGGCTAAACTGAATCCTATCGCTGGGAAACCTTCGCTATTATTTTGTTTGATAAACAACCTTAAATGTTCGTCATCTTTACCCAATGTTTTTGCATAACCTGTATCCCGAATATTTTTTGAAATAAAAACTGGTGTCATGTTTTTAGGTCCAAAAGGTTCAAATTGCTTTAAAATTCTAAAAAATTTATCATTAATATTATTTAAGCTAATTTCTGCATCAATACTAATTTCTGGTTTCCTCAAATCTGGATGAATGCTATCTTTAACTACGTTTTCAAATTTATTTTTAAAAGCGGTGTAATTTTCTTCTTTTAAAGTCATTCCAGCAGCATACATATGTCCGCCGTACTGTTCTAAATGTTCAGAACTGGCTTCCAAAGCATCATAAATATCAAAATCTTTTACAGATCTTGCCGAAGCAGCCAACTTATCGCCACTTTTGGTAAAAACTATGGTTGGTTTATAATGTGTTTCAATAAGTCTTGAAGCTACAATTCCAATGACTCCTTTGTGCCAATCTTCTTGGTAAACAACAGTAGTATAAGTATTTTCTTCATCAGAATCTTCTATTTGTTGTAATGCTTCTCGCGTAATTCTTTTATCTAAATCTTTCCTGTCTGCGTTAAAAATTTCTATTTGCGATGCAAATTCTTCTGCTTGTGGCAAGTCAAATTCGGTCAATAATTCTACTGCATAGTTGCCATGTTTTATTCTTCCTGCAGCGTTAATTCTTGGCGCAATAATAAAAACTACATCTGTAATCGTTAACACTTTTTTCTTTAAATTCTGAATCAATGCTTTAATTCCTGGTCGCGGATTTGAATTGATGACTTCCAACCCAAATTTTGCCAAAATACGGTTTTCACCATTCATAGGTACTATATCTGCGGCAATGGCCGTTGCAACAAGATCCAAATAAGGAATCAAATCATCAATAGTTTGATTTCTGTTTTGAGCCAGTGCTTGTACGAGTTTGAAACCTACTCCACAACCACACAATTCATCATAAGGATAGGAGCAATCTTCACGTTTTGGATCTAAAACCGCAATGGCGTTCGGTAAAATTAATCCAGGACGATGGTGGTCGCAAATTATAAAATCGATATTTTTTTGATTGGCATATTCAACGTGATCAATAGATTTTATGCCACAATCTAATGCAATAATTAATGAAATTCCATTGTCATCAGCATAATCAATTCCCTTATAAGAAATGCCGTAACCTTCATCGTATCTATCTGGAATATAAGTGGTAACATTTGGATAATATGTTTTTAAGTAAGATGATACTAAGGAAACTGCAGTAGTTCCATCGACATCATAATCGCCAAAAATCATAATATTTTCTTTGTTTTTGATGGCTTTTTCGATTCTATCCACCGCTTTATCCATATCTTTCATCAAATATGGATCATGTAAATCTGATAAACTTGGACGAAAAAATTGTCTGGCTTGATTGTAACTCTCAATACCGCGTTGAATCAATAAACAAGCAATTTGTTCATCAACATGAAGTGTCGATGTCAATTCTTTTATTTTTTCAGCCGATGGTTTTGGTTTAACTGTCCAACGCATTCTTTTAGATTGTATTTCAGATTTATTTTAAACTTTTTCCCATGACACACACTACAATTTCGCCTTTTGGTGGTTTGGCTTCAAAATGTTTTAAAACTTCATCGGCAGTTCCTCTTACTGTTTCTTCATGCAATTTTGATATTTCTCTGGAAACCGAAACAGCTCTTTCTGCTCCAAAATACTGAATAAATTCAAGTAATGTTTTAACCAATTTGTGTGGCGAAACATATAAAATCATGGTTCGAGTTTCTTCTGCAAGAGCCAAATATCTGGTTTGTCGACCTTTTTTATCGGGCAAAAAACCTTCGAAAATAAACTTGTCATTTGGAAAGCCGCTATTTACAAGAGCAGGAACAAATG
>NZ_JANLVD010000240.1:0-6281 GCF_031363805.1 Flavobacterium sp.
CAGGAACAAATTATTCAATAAAATAGCTGCAGTTAATAAAGTTTGGCGCAATTGGGGGTTTTAAGTAAGTTTTGTAGTTAGAAATTTAATCTTATAATTAAACTACGGAGTGGTTTTATATTTTTGCTTCAAAATTAAATATATTTAAAATAATTGGAAATAATGAAAAATAAAATCCTGTTAATAGTTATAATTTTTTCTTGTGTAAATGTTTATTCGCAAAACACTTATGTTTTTTTTGGCTCATTTAATCGTGAAAAAACAACAGAAGGGATTCATGTTTATGAATTGGATACAATTAGTGGGAAACTATCGAAAATTACAGCAGTAAAAGGCTTTTCAAATCCATCGTTTCTAACTTTGTCACCAAATGGAAAATATTTGTTTGCTTGTACAGAAAGTAAAACTCCAAATAGTGGAAGTGTGAGCAGTTTTGAATTTAAACCCGAAAATAAAACGCTCACTTTTATAAATAGTCAGAAAAGTGGCGGCGAAAATCCTGTTTATCTGACAGTTCATAAAAATGGGAATTGGTTGATTAGTGGAAATTATACCGAAGGAAGTGTTTCGGTTTATCCAATTTCCGAAAACGGAACTATAAATCCGATTGCTCAAAACTTTCAATTTTCCGACGGGAGTATAAATAAAGAAAGACAAGATCGTTCACACATTCATTCAACAGTTTTTTCGCCGAATTTTGACTATGTTTTTTTGCCAGATTTAGGCGCAGATAAAATTAGATGTTACAAATTTGAAAAAGATAAAATCGAACCTTTGCAAGTTGCAGAAAATGAATTTACGAAGACAACTTTAGGAAGTGGGCCAAGACATTTTACTTTTCACCCAAACGGGAAATTTGCATATTGTGTTGAAGAATTAACAGGAACAATAAACGTTTATAAATATGAAAATGGAAAATTGGATAGCATTCAAAGTATAAATGCACATTCCGATAAATATAAGGACGATTTTGCAAGTTCAGACATTCATATTTCGCCCGATGGAAGATATTTGTACGCGTCAAATCGTGGAAAAGAAAATAATATCGCAATATTTGGAATTCAAGACAACGGACAACTAAAAATAGTTGGTTATCAATCATCTTTAGGCAAACATCCGAGAGTTTTTGCAATTGACGAAACAGGAAAATTTTTAATTACCACAAACTTGATTAGTGGAAATGTGTTCGTATTTAAACGCAATATTGAAACTGGATTACTGAAAAAAGTGGGTAAAGAATTGAAAATAAAAAATGTGTCTTATGTTGGGATTAGAAAATACAGATAACTTTAAATTTAATTTTATAAATCACAAAACTTAATAATTAGTTCAAATAAATTTCCTTTAAAGTCCATATAAATACAAAGGACAGCATGCATACCAACTTCACCATAAATTAAGTAACTTAGCCAATACAAAATGGCAAATAAAACATCACAACATATTTTATCAACATCTGCAAATTTGCTTGGATTTTGCCTTTTTATTATCACATCACTTCATTTATCCAATAAATCAGAAAACAATTTAATTGACGAATTTACATCAGTTGTGGCGTTGCTTTTAACAATTTCATGCGTTTTATCATTCATTTCCATACGAACACAAAACAAAAACCGAGAATATAAACTGGAACAAATAGCCGATTACTTATTCATTGTTTCCTTAATTGGAATATTTGCAATAATAGTATTTATGATTTTTAACTTCTGGAACAAATAAAATGAACAGAGACACAAATAAACTACTACAATCTGAAAGTGAGCAACTAAAAAAATTGCAACAAATTGTAAAAAAGTCAATTGAGGATGAAGATTTAATTATTCAAAACTTACTTAATCCACCCAAAGATATTTTATCTAGAGGGCAAAAAATATCAGACAAAGTAGCAAGGTTTGGCGGCAGTTGGGCTTTTATAATTTCGTTTTTTGTTATTCTAATACTGTGGATTTTGTTCAATAGCCTTGCGCCAACAAAAGCAGATTTCGATCCTTATCCGTTTATTTTAATGAATCTTATTTTGTCATGCATTGCAGCTTTGCAAGCACCAATCATCATGATGAGCCAAAACAGACAAGAAGAAAAAGACAGAAAAAGAAGCGAAAATGACTATTTGATTAATCTAAAAGCAGAATTGGAAATCCGAGCGCTCAATCAAAAAATAGATTTGCTTTTGGAAGAACAAATAAAAGTACTGTTTGACAGCCAAGCCAAACAGCTGGAAATTTTGAAATCAATAGAAAAAAAATTGACGAATAATAAATGAAACATTTACCAAAAATAAATCTCTTTTATTGGGCATTAATTATTAGTGCCAATACCATGGGCGAAACAGCGGGAGATTTAATTTCTCAAACTTTTAATTTAGGTTATGGCGGTGGAACACTTGTATTAATATCGCTTTTTATAATTGCATTAACAATTTCCATTTATTCAAAAAGTCAAAAACCACTTTTATATTGGACAGTTATAACGTTGGCAAGTACAGCTGGAACTACAATTTCCGATTTTATAAGCCGATCTTTTTTTCATTTGCAATTAGGATATACCGAAAATCAAGGATATACTTTTGGAACAATACTATTGGTTGTAGCACTCATAATTACATTCAGTATTTGGAAATATCACTCTAAAACAAATACCATTGAAAACGGATTAAACAAACGAACGGAGTTTTTATATTGGATAGCCATACTTACTTCTAGCACATTGGGAACTGCATTTGGAGATTTACTTGCACACAACACGCCACTTGGCTTTGATGGCGGAACATTGCTTTTGTTAAGTTTACTCACAATTGTTGTTGCACTTGTATATCTTACAAAAATATCTAGAGAAATTTTATATTGGTTGGCCATTATCCTGACACACCCAATTGGGGCAACTATGGGCGACTATTTGACAAAACCTGAAGGAATGAATCTTGGAAATGTTAAATCAAGTTTGGTTTTAGTTGTAGTGTTTATTGTGGTTATACTAGCTGGAAAATTAACAATCGTTAAAAACAACGCTATTAAATACTAAACTTCAGTTCCAAAACTATCCTAAAAATTCCAAAACCGAATCTGTTATAAACTTAATTTGCTCATCGTCAAGCTCTGTATGCATTGGTAACGATAAAACTTCTTTCACCAATTGATTGGTTACCGGAAAATCTTCCTCTTTATAACGAACATCCAAATAGGCTTTTTGCAAATGCAACGGAATAGGATAATAAATAGCACACGGAATACCTTTGTCTAGCAAATGTTGCATCAATCCATTTCTGTCAGCACCAATAATTCTTAAAGTATATTGATGGAAAACATGGCAATCGCAAATATCGCAAATACTTGGAGCTACAATGTTTTTATGACCTTCAAAAGCCAATGAATATTTTCTAGCCGCATCTTGTCTGGCTTTTCCATATTGATCCAACATTGGCAATTTGACATTCAAAACCGCGGCTTGAATGCTGTCCAATCGTGAGTTTACGCCAACAACATCGTGGTGGTATCTTTCATACATTCCATGATTGGCAATACCTCGAAGGGTGTGAGCCAACGCATCATCATTGGTAAAAATAGCACCACCATCGCCATAGCATCCTAAATTTTTACTTGGAAAAAATGAAGTTGCGCCAACATGACCTATGGTTCCTGCTTTTCTTTTTGAACCATCAGAAAATTTGCAATTTGCTCCAATGGCTTGTGCGTTGTCTTCTATTACAAGTAAATTATGCTCGTTGGCAATGTGCATTATGGCTTCCATATTGGTGGCACGACCAAACAAATGTACTGGAATAATCGCTTTTGTTTTGGGTGTAATCGCTTTTCGTAGCGCATCAATATCAATATTCATATTGTACATATCTACATCGACCAAAACTGGAGTAAGCTGTAATAAAGCAATGGTTTCCACTGTGGCTGCAAATGTAAAATCAGCAGTAATCACTTCATCACCAGGTTTCAAACCCAATCCCATCATAGCAATTTGCAAAGCATCGGTACCATTTGCACATGGAATTACGTGTTTTACACCTAGATATTCCTCCAGATTTTTTTGAAATTTTTGAACTTCAGGGCCGTTTATATAAGTATTGGTATCTAAAACTTCTTGAATAGAAGCATTTACAGTATCTTTTATTTTTTCGTATTGACTTTTGAGGTCAACCATTTGAATTTTTTTCATTTTATGAAATTAGTGACACAAAAATAAGAATTAATTTTAAGAAACATATTTATTATATTTGTATAAAATGAAAAATAGATGGAAACTGTAATATTTAAAAGCAATTCTAAAAAAGATATGAACTTATTGGTAAATCTTGCCAAAAAGATTGGTGTGGAAGTACAAAAAATTTCTTCAAATAACGATTTTGTTGATGAGAATGATCCTGCCTACGAGCTAAAAGTAGAAAAAAATCTGGGAAAAATGATTGATGAAGGAATGAAATCGGGAGTTGCGTTAAAAGAAGAAGTTTTTAAAGTTATGAATAAATGGAAATAGTATTCATGAACTCGTATTTAAAAGCTATAAAAAAAATTAAGAATTCGAATTTGATTTTAAACTTGCAAAATACTATTGATAATGTTGAAAAAGCGGAATCAATAAATAAAATTCTGAATCTAAAAAAACTTATTGGGTTTACCGATTGTTATCGAATAAAAATCGAAAATTACCGAATTGGGTTAATCATTAAAAATAATGTAGCGACTTTTGTTCAGTTTCAACATAGGAAAGACATTTATAATAAATTTCCTTAAATATGCTTTTCCTCTACAACTTAATTGTTCACATTGCTAGTTTTTTATTAAAAATCACAGCGCTTTTTAGTCCAAAAATTAAACTATTTGTGAATGGCAGAAAAAAGGTTTTTGAAACATTAAAAAGTAAAATAAATGAAACTGACAAAACCATTTGGTTTCATGCAGCTTCGCTTGGCGAGTACGAACAAGGTTTGCCAGTGATTGAAAATGTAAAAGAAAAATTCCCAGATCACAAAATTGTAATCACTTTTTTTTCACCATCAGGTTATGAAGTTCGGAAAATCAATTCGATTGCTGAGGTTACGGTTTATTTACCGTTAGACACCAAATCCAATGCCAAAAAATTCTTGAAATTGGTTCATCCGGAAATGGTATTTTTTATCAAATATGAGTTTTGGCCAAACTATTTAAATCAATTAAAAAAACAGAAAATTAAAACCTACTTAATTTCTGGTATTTTCAGAAAAAACCAATCATTTTTTAAATGGTATGGCGGTTTTTACAGAAAAGCTTTGAAATCTTTTGATTACTTTTTTGTTCAAAACGAAAGTTCAAAAAATTTACTTTTAAGTATTGGAATCAATAACGTAAAAATATCTGGCGATACACGTTTTGACAGAGTAGTTTCTATTTTGGAAAAAGACAATTCTTTAGATTTTATTTCAGAATTTAAAAAGAAAGCTACAACTGATTACAAGGAAAAAAAAACAACAACAATCGTTATTGGAAGTTCCTGGCAGAAAGATGAAAACCTGTTTATAAATTTTATAAATGAGTCTAAAAACTTAAAATTTATCATTGCACCGCATAATATTGACAGAAATCTTATTCAAGAATTTAATAGTAAAATTTCAAAAAAAATAGTGTTGTTTTCAGAAAAAGAGAATAAAAATTTAGTCGATTTTGATGTTTTTATTATTGATACCATTGGGATTTTGACTAAAATTTACAGCTATGCAGATTTGGCTTATGTAGGTGGTGGATTTGGAAATCCTGGCGTTCATAACATTTTAGAACCAGCAACTTTTGGAATTCCAATTGTGGTTGGGCCGAATTATTCGCATTTTGCAGAAGCTATAGCTTTAGTTAATTTAGGAGGTTGTATATCTGTTTCCAATGAAAAACAATTGAATGAAACGGTGAATAGTTTGATTCAAAATGAAGACGAAAGATTAGAAAAAGGACATATTTGCAGCACTTTTGTACAAATGAATAAAGGGGCAACTCAAATAATTTTGAATCATATTATAGGATGAAATGAAAACCAAAATTTGTGCTATTTGTAATAAAGAAGAAACAATTCTTTTTAGAATTTTGATTGCCAACAATAAAAATTGGATTTTTGTTTGCCAATCTTGTTGCGAAAAATCAAAACAATTGGCAAATTATAAGTATGGTGGAACATGGAAAGGCAACAGACATTAATCAAACACATTATTTAAAATAAATTTTGACAACTTTCAAACCTTTACAACTTTCTGATATAAAAAGCATTACAAGGCTGATGCAAGAATTTTATGCTATAGATAATTA
>NZ_JANLVD010000244.1:0-2202 GCF_031363805.1 Flavobacterium sp.
TAATGACGAGAAGCATCAATTGGAAGTCATTAAGATGATTCGAAAATACCGACCTGAAATTGTGATTTGCAATGCTATTGATGACCGTCATATTGATCATGGCAAAGGAAGTAAATTGGTTTCGGATGCTTGTTTTTTGTCTGGACTTGTAAAAATTGAAACTAGTTTGGATGGTAGTATTCAAAAACCATGGCGCCCAAAGTTGGTGTATCATTACATTCAATGGAAAAACATTGAACCCGATTTTGTGGTCGATGTTTCAGATTTTATGGATGTGAAGATGGAAGCCATAAAAGCCTATGAAACTCAGTTTTATAATCCAAATTCAAACGAACCAGAATCGCCAATAACTTCCAAAAACTTTTTGGATAGTGTGCTTTACAGGGCGCAGGATTTGGGCCGATTAATCGGGTCGAATTACGGAGAAGGTTTTACTGTAGAAAGGTATTTGGCAGTCAATAGTTTAAATGATTTGAAATAATTTTTTTGTTTTTTTATTTGCAGAAACCAACTTTTACAATATCTTTGCACTCGTTAAATAAATGGTGGTTGTAGCTCAGCTGGTTAGAGTATTGGTTTGTGGTGCCGAGGGTCGCCGGTTCGAACCCGGTCAGCCACCCTACATAACGCAAAAGGTTTCGAAGTAATTCGGAACCTTTTTTTTGGTATAATTATAATTTAATAATATAGTTTATTGGGTTTTGAGTATTAAAAAAAGAGTTCACAAGTTGTGAACTCTTTTTTTGTTTAAACCGCTTGTGGTGTATTGCTTCCGCCACTACCGTAACGATTTACGTGAAGTTTTTTCAGCATTTTTGTAATGGTGTATTCATTTGCTTTGGCTGTGCCATGGTAAACTGCTTTACCAATACTGCAAATGTCTATAATGTAATCGTTGTATAATGAATCGAAAGTGGCACCATTGTCGTTTGTTAGCAATTGTCGTTCTTTGATGATTTTGGTTTGTAAATTGCTTTTTTCAGTCAAGTCTTTAAAATTGGTATCGAGAAGCGCAGGGAAATTGGACTTCATGGCTTTTGATGTAAGCAATGCTTGGTTGCTGGCTACCACTTGCATTAATGCCTTTATATCTACTAGACCGCCTTCGATGTTTCGTTTTTTCAAATTGTTGATAATATCTTGTACAAGAGTTGTAGGCAATGCCGCTTTTTGAACTACAATATTAAATATTTTTAGTGGTTTGTATAGATTATCTGCCAGTAGGTATAATTCTTTGGTTATTGTTTTTTGTTTCGTAAGCAGTACATCGGCTTTTTCAAGTTCTCTAACATCTTCGGTTGCTTCTTTAAACTGGTTTAAAAATGCGACAGAATAAAAATCATTTTCGGCTTCAATTTCTGCTTGGTCTCTTTCGAAGCTGGAAATAAGCATGTCTGCAACTGGGATAATTTCTTCTTGTTTAATGTTCATTATATATTTAGTTTAATTTGTTACTTATTTAGGATAATATCTTACTTATATTGGATGATGACTTACTTGTATTGAATGATATCTTACTTATGTTGGCTGATATCTTACTTTAGTTGGCTGATATCTTACTTTAGTTGGATAATGTCTTACTTTGGTTGGATGATGTCTTACTTTGGTTGGATGATGTTTTACTTTGTTTGGATAATGTTTTACTTTGTTTGGATGATGGCTTACTTTGGTTGGATGTTGGCTTTATAAAATTTCAAAATTAAATAATTCGCCTGTACTTACTTCTAATCCTTTAGCTAGTGATTTTATAGTACATAGCGTTGGGTTTACAGTACCACGTTCAATTCTAGTTATTTGAGGCAATGATACATCAGATGAATTGGCTAATTCTTCCTGTGAAAAGCCCTTGGCAAGTCTTAGTTTTTTAAGATTTACACCAAACTTTTTTATATATATTTCATCTCTTAAATTAATCACTATCGGTTTACTATATTTAGTAAACAAAAATGAATGAAACAAAAAAATATAATATAATCATGTATGATTATATGATGAAAATATTATATTTGCACTATAAAGATTCGCAAATAAACTTTTACCAAATATGTGGAAAACCGTAAAATTGTATCAGGTTTTATTTGTAATCTTGCAAAAAAATAAACAAAAAATTATTTACTAAAAAAATTAAATAAAAATGAAAAAAACTATCTACAAAATTTCCAAGTTATTAGTTTTGCTTTTACTTGTAACAATGGGTGGATG
>NZ_JANLVD010000009.1:0-17472 GCF_031363805.1 Flavobacterium sp.
TCTAAAATGGATTTGGCAAATGCTTTGCGTTCGGCTTACGAATTGTTTGGCTGCGAAGTAACTTTTGGTGGTTCGTATCCAGGTTGGACACCAAATGTGAAATCGGAAATTCTAGATGTTTTAGTTTCTATTTACGAAAAACAAAACAACGAAAAACCGAAAGTTGTGGCCTGTCACGCTGGTTTGGAATGTGGAATTTTGGGAACCAATTATCCAGATATGGATATGATTTCTTTTGGACCAACCATTCACGGAGCGCACAGCCCAGATGAAAGAGCGTCAATCAAATCATCTCAAAAATTCTATAAATTTGTATTGGAAATTTTGGAGAATATTCCAATGAAGAATTAGAAAAATATTATCTAATTTGTAAAAACTCGGTTAGAAATAATCGGGTTTTTTTATGCTCTTTTTATATATTTATTGAGCATGTCTAATACCAAATCTTTATTTAATGGTTTTGAAACATAATCTGTAAATCCAGTTTGAACAATTTTTGTTATTTCTTCAGGAAAAGAATAGGAAGTTTGTGCCACAATTGGAATAATAGAATTTAGAGCCCTAATCTCTTTAAAAGCATCGTGTCCATTCATATTTGGCATTCTAATATCCATAAAAATAAAATCGAAATGACTATTTTCTTTAAAAATTTTAACTGCTTCAACACCATCAATAGCACGAATTACATTAATTTTATCTGAAGATAATATTTTTTGAATTAGTAAGTAATTAACGTTGTCATCTTCTGCTACTAAAATATTTATTGAACTTTCTAGTATAACTTCCGTGGATTTAGAAATATTAGAATCAACTAAAATAGGATTTTGCTCATATTTCAAAGGAATCCAAAATTTAAAACTTGAGCCTATTCCAACCTGAGATTGTACAGAAATTTCTCCATCCAGCATTTCAACATATGCTTTTGATATTGCCAATCCTAACCCAAGTCCTTCGTTTGCTGAAATAGTATGAACATTTAATTTATTGAAACGCTTGAAAATATTGCTTTTAAAATCGTCAGGTATACCAATTCCTGAATCTTTGATTTCAAAATTAATTTTACTGTTCTCAGAATCAATGTCATAATATAAAATAACAAATCCTTCATCAGTAAACTTCAAAGCATTGTTTAGAATGTTTACTAAAATTTGATTTAATTTCACAACATCGGTTATAATATTTCTATCATTATGATCAACATTTGGTTTTATAATTTTAAAATCCAGATTCCTCTTAACATTAATCATTGCAATAGAATCAAAAATCGATTTAACTAAATTATCTAGGTTTACGGCACTGAAATTAGGTAAGACCAAGTTGGTTTCAATTCTTGACATTTCCACCAAATCATCTATTATATCTATCAAATTTTTGCCACTGTTTTGAATAATCTCTACATATTGCTTTTTTTCATCATCGGTAATTTTAGGATTTGTTAATAAATCTGAAAATCCAATTATGGCATTCATTGGTGTGCGAATTTCATGAGATAAATTCATTAAAAAAGCAGATTTTAGTCTATCGCTTTCTTCAATTTTTGATTTAGATCTTTGCAATTGCAGCTTTTGATTGTAGTTTTCTTCAAATAATTTCCCAATGTATCGAAATTCTCCTCGTATTTTTTTTAAAGATTGAATGGAATTTTGGTCACCTTTTAAAACGTTGGTAATTAATTTTATTGGAGTTTTTGCCCATTTTTTTGCATAGTAGAAAAATACAGAAAACGCAATTATTGAAGCTAAAAATATAATTCCTAAAACTTTTTTTGTTGTCGAAAAATTGACATTAATAGGTCTTTTAAATACCAGAGTATTAATTTTATTTCCTTTGTAATCTATTAAATCTTGTTGTATAAAAATATTTTTTGAATCGGCTTTTATTTTATTATTGTAAAATGAAATTTGTGAGCCGCTTATTTTTTCTAAGACATTAAAATATTCATTATCAATAAGTTTTACCATAAAAATATAACCTCTAGGTTTCGTTTTGTTTTTAAATGGATCTTCAGACGGGTGAATTGTGGCACCATAAACTTGTAAATATCCTTCGGGAACTTTTAAATTAAATTTTATGATTTTATTTTTATATAAAATTGGAAATACTTCTTTAGGAATAAAGTTTTTTGAAGTTATTTTTATGGTAGAAACCTTGGTTACAAAATCAGTATTTATATTGTATGTATCAATATAATCAAATCTATTGGTGTCTACAAGATAGGAAATTGACGAATTGAACCACTTCAAATCTTTGGTTTCTACAAAATTTACCAACTCATCCCAATAACTAATCTCCGATATTAAAGTAAAGTAAGATTCTGAATTTAGATTCATTAAAGCATTAATCTCTCGCTCATATTGTTCAGATACATTTCCAGATACTTGCTTTTGTTGCTGAATGCTGTAATAAAATAGGATAAAATATAGCACAAAAAAACTAATAGCTGACACCAATAGTAAGAAAACCACCTTTGAATAAGTGGAGACTTTCAAATTTTTTCTTGAAGTGGCAAATGACATTAATGTATATTTTTGAGGCTTTACCTTATAAAAATAGACAAAAAAACAATATTATTGCAAATTTAAATTAACTTTTTTTTAAGATATATGTATTCTTCAACTAGTTAGCACAATAAAATTTAATTTGAACATTAAATTATTGAAGCCAATTATAATAAATTATTAAAAAAAATACGAGCAATTTATAAATTAAAACAACATTACTATTGATAAAATTACCGACAATAAAAATGTACTAATAGCCAATTTTTTTAATTCTGGATCTAAATTTCTAGGTTCGGAGCAATAATAAACTGTTTTAATATGACTGATTAAAGGAAAATAGGCAACTAGAAATGCATATTGAGAAATTCTAAATCCAGTTCCATTATAAATTATTGCAAAAATCAATGTTATCAACATGGCAGAAATAATGAGTATATAATGATAAACTTTTGCTTTTTTACCACCCATTTTTACCACTATCGTATTTTTATTTGAGTTTCTATCTGAAATTTCATCCCGCATATTATTCAAATTTAAAACACCAACACTTAGTAATCCAATAGCACAGGCTGGTAAAATTAGTTGTAAATCTATCTGTTTTGAATATAAAAAATTAACACCAAGTGTACTAACCAAACCAAAAAAAATAAAAACAAATACATCTCCAAAGCCTTTGTATCCATAAGCAGAATTTCCAACTGTATATTTTACTGCAGCAATTATGGCGATAATTCCGAGAAATAAGAAAAATAAAGAATAACCAAAATTTGAATTTTTAAACGCAAAATATATTAATACAGATGCTGAAATTAAAGTCAAAACTGAAGTAATAATTATGGCTTTTTTCATTGACTCAACAGATATTTTTCCACTTTGTATGGCTCGCATTGGCCCTATTCTGTGTTCATTATCTGTTCCTTTCACGCCATCACCATAATCATTGGCAAAGTTTGAAAGCACTTGAAAACCAAGTGTTGTTAATAGAGAAAAACCAAAAATTATCCAATTTGAAATTTCAGAAATGACGTTCGTTTGGTTTGCAAAAGCATAAAAACTTCCTACCAAAATTCCTGAAACAGAAAGTGGCAAAGTTCTTAATCGTGCAGCTTGAATCCAGTGTTTCATTGATATTTTTGATTATAGATTTTATAAATTAAGTATTCCAGCTTTTTTGACTACTTTCAACTTGGTAGAGCCAAATATTTACAAATTGTTTAATTTGCTCAAAATTTGCCAATCTAAAAGTAATATTTCCACCAGCCGTACATAAAGTGATTGAACCAATATTCGGTTTTTTATGCCAAAATAATTGACTGGTTTTGATGGCTTGAATTTTATGAATTTCAATAATTTGTTTGTCAATATCCCAAACACCATTTTGCTTGACAATATGATCGTTGCCAATAAATAGTTTATAGTTAATAAAACTAAAATAAATAGACAATACAACAATGATGAAATATAATGGCGCAATAAACAAATAGTTAAAATTTGATATTTCTACATTGTTTATAATTAAAATTAATATTACAATTGGCAAAAAAATATATTTAAAAATTTTTATAATAATACTTCTAATATTTGGAAGCAAAACAAAATGATGTTCTGGAATTTTTGATAATAAAAGTTTTAATATTTGATCTCTTTCTGCTGGACTACAACCAGGAATCTCGATGGCAGATTTTCTTTCTTCTTTTTCGGTTTCTCCTAACGATGCTTGTTTAATTTTAATATCCAAAACATTCAAATTGCGCTGAAAAAAATTCCTACTTAAAGTAATTATTTGAACTTTTTCGGGTTTAATAATTGTATTTCTTGTGTTTAACAATCCATAACTTAATACCAACGATTCTTGCTGTTTTTCTATTTTAAAATTAAAATATTTTACAATTGTTCTAGTCAAGTTGATTATTAATATTGTAAATAATAGAATAAGAATAAAAAACGAAGCTAAAAAAAGTGTTGATGTTTGATTTACATAGCTGTCAATTTTATTTTCAATAGCAGCATTATTTTGACTCCATTGATTAAAATTTTCATAAATGGTGGCAAAAAAAGCCAACAGTAAGGCAAAAGTCTGTGCATATTTTGAAGTAAGTCCAACCTTTATCAAACTTAATAAACTAATTTTTATAATGTCTTCAGATTTCTGAATTTCACTTTCAACTTTGTCTGATTTAAATTCTTTTTCTAGCAATTTGCCTTTTAAAACCTCAGCCAATTCTTTTGAAATGGCTCTTATTTTAACTTCTTTATTACTACTTCCTGCGGTATCAACTTCTAGAGAATATACTTTAATTATTTTTTGAATAAAAGACTGATTAATGTTTACTTGTTGGATTTTATCGAGTTGAATGGCGATTTTTGTTTTATTTAAAACTCCTTTATTTATAACAAATTCATTTTTTTCCGTGTCAATATAAAAGGTGAAATTAATATATTGAATGTAAGCGATAATGCCAACTATGCCAATGACAATAAATATGGAAAGAACCAAATAAATTTTATTTATTTGGTCAAATTTAAATACCCAAATGGCTATTAGAGGGATTAAAGCTCTAACAATGCTCTGAAAAGTATCAGCAAAAAGTACAATTATTCCAATAACAGATTGACGTTGAGGTAAATTAAAATTAAGTTGTTTCATTGTCAAAATTTGAATTGTCCAATAAATTATTTTTCAATTCTACATCACTTTCAATTAATTTCTTCATAATTAATTGCTTGATATTCTCGGCTTCCTCTTTCATAATTCCTGGAATTTCAAGATCGCTACCACTTCCACCTGCTGTAAAAATTTCGACGGATGCCAAGCCTAATTTTCTAGATATAAATCCTTGATGAACAGCTACATGCTGCACACGATTGTAAGGAATTATCACCGTAGTGTCTGATAATACGCCACTTTTAAACAAAACATCATGTTCTCGAAAAGCAAAACCACGATTTTTGAAACTGGCTAATGAAAATGCAATTAGCAAACCTGAAATTATGGGAATTGCAAAACCTAAAATGAAACTTATTCTGCCAGTAAAAATATCCCGTTTAATTAAATAGGTTGCCATAGGAATTAAAATGAGCAATCCAATAATCAGAATCAAATTAAAAAAAATAACTTTTACATACTTCGGATTCAAAGCTGTAAATTCAACTTCTTCAAATTTCGGAAGTTCTTGGATATTTATAGTTGTATTTGAAAAATTTTCCATTTTTGTGATTTGAATTAAAGGTTTAAAACTTGACATATTTATTCAAATTTTTATACTTCAATTATATTAAGGCAACCATTTTTTTTCAAAATTTGGTTTTCTTTTTTCTAAGAAAGCATCTCTTCCTTCTTTTGCTTCATCAGTCATGTAAGCTAATCGTGTGGCTTCTCCAGCAAAAACTTGTTGTCCAACCATACCATCATCCGTTAAATTCATAGCAAATTTTAACATTTTTATGGAGGTAGGCGATTTTGCCAATATTTCTTGAGCCCATTCATAAGCGGTGTTTTCTAGCTCATCGTGTGGAATTACTGCATTTACCATTCCCATATCGAAAGCTTCTTGGGCAGAATAATTTCTTCCTAAAAAGAAAATTTCTCTTGCTTTTTTTTGACCTACCATTTTGGCCAAATAAGCAGAACCATAACCACCGTCGAAACTAGTCACATCGGCATCGGTTTGTTTAAAAATAGCGTGCTCCTTACTAGCCAAAGTCAAATCGCAAACTACATGCAAACTGTGTCCACCACCCACAGCCCAACCTGGAACTACGGCAATAACAGCCTTTGGCATAAACCTAATTAAACGTTGCACTTCTAGAATATTTAGTCTGTGTTGTCCATCATCACCAACATAGCCTTGATGTCCACGCGCTTTTTGATCGCCGCCACTACAAAAAGAGTAAATCCCATCTTTATTTGAAGGACCTTCGGCAGAGAGTAACACCACTCCTGTTGAAGTATCTTCTTGTGCATCATAAAATGCTTGGTAAAGTTCTGATGTGGTTTTTGGTCTAAAAGCATTTCTAACGTCGGGTCTATTAAACGCAATTCGGGCTACACCATTGCACTTTTTATAAGTTATATCTTCAAATTCTTTTGCAGTTTGCCAATTTATAGTATTCATTAAATTTAATTTTTATACAAAAATAATTCATTTTTATCTTAATAAATTAAAATCTAAAATAGATTTTAAAAAATATTACATAAAAAAAATGAGGCTATTTGCCCCATTTTTGATTAAATCTGAATTTAAACTATTTAAGTGAAAATTTTGATTTTGATACTAGTTCATTTTTATCAAACAAGTTTACTACATATTCCCCAATAACAAATTCAACTCCATTTGAATCTAAAAAGTCGCAAACATCTACAGATTTATTTTTGAAAGTAACTTTGGAAACAAAGCTATATTTTAAAGTAGCTTCTCCAAAAACTTGCGATTTTTTTTCTCCCACCACATTATTATTAGGATCAATTACCTGAACATAATATGACTTTTCTCCAGATTTTGCTATATCATTTTCCGCAATAGTAAAACAGATTTTTAATTTGTTTGTTCTACTTGCTTTTTCTGTTTCAACTTGCTTTCCAGAACTCTTCTCTCTAATTGCAGCTGTTTTAATATTTGTAATTACTAGTTTTGATGCTTTTTCAACTGTTTTCTTCAACTTATTATTTTGTTCTGCAAGGGTATCGATAAATCTTTTTTGTTCGTTTACAACTCCAGCAGAACTATCGCGTTGTTTGATTAACATTTCATTTATTTTTTTTAAACCATCATCTTTGCTAACCATCATTTTAAAGTTTTGTTGCAAATTGTTGTATTTAACTTTAAAAACTTTCATAGCTTGCAAATCTCCTTTAGATTTTTTTAGTTCTTCAATTAAATTAACCACTTTTTCACGTTCTTTAAGCAATTCTTCATTAATTATACTATTTTCCTCTAAAGCTTTGTCGTAAGTGGTTTTTAAAATAGACAAAGAATCCAAAGCTGTCTGTTTTTCCACTTTAACAATATCAGTTTCTATTATTAAATTTTGGTTTTTGGTAGTTAACTGATAAATGTAAAATAGAGATCCTGCCAACAACAATACCAACAGCACTACAATAGGTTTAAGATTTAAAGTTTTGTTTTTTGTTTCCATAAATGAAATTTTTGATTTTTTTTGGTTAATTAAATTGTCAGTACAATTATAAGGAATCTATATTAAGAATTCATTATTTTAAGCGCTTTTTTTTAACATTTTGACATAATATCTAAATATTGACAATTTCATAATTACAATCGAAGGAAGAGAAATGTTAAAGTTTGAAAATAAAAAACTTTTTAACAGTGTAGTATATTAAAATAAATTAATTTTAATATGTTGAAAATCAATTTTTTAAATTGATTAAAAATTATTAATTCGTTCACTGATTTATTAACTTAAAAGAAGAATATTTGAAAAAAATTGTTTTAGTTGTTGCTCTTACATTCGGTTCAATATTTACAAGTTGTAATAAAAAAGTAGAAACTTCAAGTGATATTGATACAACCGAAGAGCAAATGGCTCAAAAAGATTTAGATAGTTTAGAAAATGACACAATTGCCCCTATGGTTCAACCAAAAGATTCGATTAGCAAATATTAATGCTTCTATCTTTAAAATTATTAATAAACCACAGGCAATAAAGCAAAAGTTGATTTGATAAACTACAGTTTTATAGGGTTATTTAAAGACACAAGTTCAAAATAGAATATTTAACAAGAGTAGAAATTAGTTGCTTTTGTATTTAATATTCTAATTTAAAATTATTAATTTTGATTTTTTAAAGTATGTTATTCACACTTTATGTATGTTACCGTTTGTATATTAAAAATACAAATAGAAAAATGCCAACTATATTTTGAGTTGGCATTTTTTGGTCTAATAACTAATCTAATAATTTTTATATTGTCTAAAAAATTATGTTGTGATTATGGTGCAGATTTTATTTGTTTCCTGAAAAATTTGCGTATCCAGTACAAGAAATATTCAAATTAGACCCGCTTAAACCAATTGAAATGGTTTTTCCATCATCAAGTTTTCCAACATAGGCACCAGCAGACGATGCATTAATTTCTTTTACATTTCTATTGCCTAAAATTGCACTTTCAATTGTAGCAGTAGTACAGCTGGTTTTTGTCAATTTGACAACTACAGATGGTTCAAGAGGAAAAGTGCCATCTGTTCCTGTATATGTACCATTATAAGAATCTTCAAAGCAAGCGGTTACTGGCGCTGGAGTTGCATCGTCTTTAGAACAAGAGCTTAAAGATAAAGTTGCGATGCTTAAAAATAAAAATAGTTTTTTCATGATAAATAAGTGTTTAATTGTTATAAAAACATAAATCATTCTGTTTTTTAGATTTATATTTTTCTATTATACAAAGTAAGTTTGCTTGCAAGCAATTTACAATACACATAAAAATGTATTTTTAACTACCTACATTCAGGTACTTAAAAAAATTAAAATCAAAATGTTATTTAGAATTTGATAACTTTGAAAATCAAAAAAAACTTATGAAGAAATATTTTCTTTTAATTATCACCATTTTATTCTCTGCATCACTCTTTTCGCAACGTAGTTTTTCACTTGGAGATGATAAAAAATACATTGACAGCATTGTAAAAATTACAATAAATACAAAATCTGACAGCATAAAATGTTTGTATAGTTTTAGATTGTCAAAATTATTTAAAATGATAGGCGATTCAGAAAACGCATATTTGTATTTAGATAAAGGAAATAAACTTTGTAGTAAGTACCCATTTTTGAAAGATTTATCTACTTATTTCAATACAATTAAATATCTTGAAAATGGAGATATTGAAGGATACGAAAAAGCCATATTGAAAACTTATTCAGATTTAAAAAAATATAATCATAAAGAAGCTTCAAAATCAAAAGCTACAATACTTCAAAACTATGGGCTTGTGCTACAGAGCAAAAACAAAGAAAATGAAGCAATGGAAATTCTTATTAATCAAGCAATTCCGTTTGCACTAAAAAGTGAAAATGATGAAATAACTTGTCATATTTATAAAGCTATTGGTGTGATTCTAATGAACTCAGAAGAAAGGAAAAAAGCAAACTATTACTTAAACCAAGCACAATACTACATCGAAAAAGCACCGAAAATATCCCCAACTGTATCCGAAACCAAATATGAAACTTATATTTTAAATGCCGAAAATTTAATTGAATTAAAAAATTATAGTGAAGCTAAAAAAACAATCGACAAAGCTTACTTCATGTTATCAAAATATCCAAATTCACAATTTAATAACACCTATGCTTTTGTGGATGGATTATATTATTCCAAGCTAAACCAACATAACAAAGCAGTTGAAAGATTTGATAAAGGCATAAAAATATGTGAGTTTTATAAAGATTCGCTATCATTAAACAGACTGAAATTTGCGAAGTATGAATCTTTATTAGAATTAAAAAAATATAAAGAAGCAATAATCATTATTGAATCATTGGTGAAAAATGCTTTACTAGACGATAAAAAATACCATTACAAAGCATTATCAAAAGCTAATAATGCGTTGGGCAACTGGCAAAAAGCTTATTCATATTCAGAAAAATATATTGTATTAAATGATAGTTTAAACAAAACTAAGTTCAAAGAAGAAATTGTGGCTCTGGAAGCAAAATTCAATAAAATCGAAAATGAGAAAAAAATTGGTGAATTGTCCATACAAAAAGAAAAAGCAGAACTTTTGGCGAAAAACAATAGGTTAAACACTTGGATATTTGGTTTAATATCAGCTTTTCTAGTAGTTTTAGCTGGTTTTTTATGGAAATTCAATCAAAATCAAAAAAAATTAAGTTTTCAAAAAGAAATTAATTTTAATCAAGAAATTAATTCATTAAACGACCAACAAAAGCTAGCGGTTTCAAATGCTTTGTTGGAAGGTGAAGAAATTGAAAGAAAAAGATTGGCTCGAGATTTACATGATGGTTTGGGAAGTATGCTTTCTGGTTTGAAACTCCACCTTTCCAAACTAACCAAAGACAATGCTACAGATTTAAAAAATGCAAACAACCAACTTGACAATTCTATCAAAGAGCTGAGACAAATAGCTCAAAATATGATGCCAGAATCGTTGTTAAAGCTTGGATTAAATGCCGCTTTACAGGATTTGTGTCTTCGTTTTTCTTCCTCAACAGTTTTAATTGAATTTCATAGCCTAGGCATTCAAGACTCAATATCAGAAAGTCAGCAAATAGCTATTTATCGAATTGTTCAGGAGTTAATTAACAATGCCATAAAACATTCAAACGCCTCTAATATATTGGTTTCATGTACTCAAAATGGAAGTCGCTTTTTTATAACAGTGGAAGACAATGGAAAAGGTTTTGATGTGAAAAAACAAACATCCGTAGTAAGTATGGGCTTAAAAAACATTAAAAATAGAGTCGAATTCTTAAACGGAAAGTTAGAAATTGATTCCGAACCAGAAAACGGAACTGCTTTTAATATTGAATTAAATGTAGCTTAAGAAAATTTGAATATGCAAGATCCTATAAAAATAGTTATCGTAGATGATCATCCAATAGTAATTCAAGGAATTTCAATGTTACTGGCAAATTCGCCAAATTATGAAATAATAGCGACCTTTACCGAAGGTTTAGATTTATTAAAATATCCATTTATTGAAATTGTAGATATTGTTTTGCTTGACGTTTTTCTACCTGATATAAATGGTATTGATTTGTGCAAAACTATCAAGAAAGAACATCCAAAAATTGTGGTTTTAGGAATGAGCAGTCAATCTGAAAGAAGTTTGGTCATGCAATTTATTCAAAACGGAGCCAACGGCTATTTGTTGAAAAATGCGCCTCTTGAGGAATTTTATGATTGCATCCAAAAAGCATTGAATGGCGAAATAGTTTTTAGTCAGGAAGTAAAAGCCATAATTAGTAAACCTGAAATTTCAGATTTTAATAGATTGCCTAGCCTTACTAGAAGAGAAAAAGAAATTTTAACTTTATTATCTCAAGGAAAAACGACACAAGAAATGGCAGATTTACTTTTCTTAAGTTTTCTAACCGTGCAAACCCACAGAAGAAATATTTTAAACAAACTAGAAGTCAAAAATGCTGCGGAATTAATTAACTTGGCTGCAAAAAACAGGCTTATATAATTAGGTCTTCACCAAATAAATTCCATCTTCTTTTATCTCAATTAGTTTTTCTTTGTACAATGTTCCAATCGCTTTTTTGAAAGTTTTCTTACTCATTTTAAGAACCGTTTTAATATCTTCTGGATTTGAATCATCGTTTAAACGCAGAAATCCACGACTGGCTTTGAGTTCATCCAAAATAGCTTTTGCACTAGGTTCAATATTTTCAAATCCCAATTTGTTGGCTGAAACATCTATTTTTCCATCAGGGCGAATATTTTTAATAAATCCAATAATTCTGTCGCCGGTTCGCAAATCATCGTAGACTTCATTTTTATATAAAAGTCCTTTGTGCTTTTCGTTTATAATTACATTAATTCCAACTTCTGTAATATGCGATACAATCAAATCAACTTCCTCACCATTTTCAACGCTAATATTTTCGTTATTCAAAAACTGATTCGTTTTGCTAGAAGCTACCAAACGGTCTGTTTTTTCATCCATATATAGGTATACCAAATATCTTTTGCCTTTTTCCATTGGTCTGGCTTGCTCTTTAAACGGAACCAGAATGTCTTTTTCCATTCCCCAATCCATAAAAGCGCCTACTTGATTTACATAATTCACTCTCAAAAGCGCAAATTCATTCAATAAAATATAAGGCTCAAGTGTTGTGGCTACTGGACGTTCTTCATGATCTAGATACACAAAAACTATAATTTCTTCACCTATTTCAAATTCGTTTGGAATGTATTTTATCGGCAATAAAATATCCTTACTCGGATCTTTATTTTCATCGGGCAAACCCAAATATAGTCCAACTTTTGTTTCACGAAGTATGGTTAGTGTGTTGTATTTTCCTATTTCAATCATTGCATATCAGTTTCAAAGTGGCAAAGATACAAAGTTTGGAAGATTTTAGTTTCTTTAAACTTGAAGTTTTGACACCAATAAACCAAAATTAATATTTCCTAATTTTTTATTAACTTTGGGAAAAACAATAAATAATAAACTCATGAAGTTAATTTTTATATTATACACTTTATTTTTTTTCCAATTTTCATTTTCTCAAATTACTAATGATGATCCAGAAATAAAAAAAATGGTTTCTGAAGTAAAAACTGAAAATCTTGAAAAAATAGTGAATAAATTGGTCACTTTTGGAACTCGACACACATTAAGTGATACAAAAAATGAAATTCGAGGTATTGGTGCTGCGCAAAAATGGGTAAAATCTGAATTTGATAAATATGCTTTGGAATCTAATGGAAGATTAACTTCAAAAATTGATTATTTTATACTTAAAGCCGATGGGAAACGAATCACAAATGATACCGAAGTAGCCAATGTCATAGCAACACTCAAAGGTACAGATTCTAACGATAATCGGGTTTTAATTGTTAGTGGACACCTCGATTCTCGTGCCACTGATGTGATGGATGCAAAAATTGATGCTCCTGGAGCAAATGATGACGGTTCTGGTGTTGCCGCTATGATGGAATTGTGCAGAATTATGAGCAAACGCCAATTTCCTTTCACACTTATATTTGTGGCTGTTACGGGCGAAGAACAAGGTTTGTACGGTGCAAAACATTTGGCAGAATTTGCAAAAACCAATAATTGGAACATAGTTGCCATGCTAAATAATGATATGATTGGCAATAGCAATTCCAGCGGAACTGGCATACACGACAATACACAAGTTCGTGTTTTTAGTGAAGCCATTCCATTCTTGGAAACAGAAGATGAGTCAAAAACTAGAAAAGCAACCAACAGAGATAATGATAGTCCTTCCAGACAACTGGCTCGATATATTAAAACTGTAACCAAACAATATGTTGATCAATTGAACATTAATCTGGTATATAGAAATGACCGTTTTCTTCGTGGTGGCGATCATACGCCTTTCATGCAAAACGGATTTACTGCCATTCGATTTTGCGAAATAAACGAAAACTACAACCACCAACACCAAAACTTAAGAACCGAAAATGGTATTAAATACGGCGATTTACCTGAATATATGGATTTTGAATATTTACGAAAAATAACTTGCGCCAACTTAGCCACTTTTAGCAATTTGGCTTGGTCACCAAAAGCACCAACATCTGTAGGCATTGAAATTAAAGAATTGACCAATTCATCAACACTAGTATGGAAAGCACCAGAAGGAAAATCAGTATATGGATATAATATTTTAATGAGAGAAACATCATCAGCACATTGGGAAAAAATCTTTTTTGTAAAAGATGAAAAAGCAACAATTCCGTACTCAAAAGACAATTACTTTTTTGCTGTACAATCAATTGATGCTTTGGGTCACGCAAGTTTACCGCTATTTCCTACTCCAATTAGATAAAAAAAATCCCGATTTCTCGGGATTTCAAATTTAATAAAACTATAATTTAATTGTAAACACTTTCCTTTTTAAAGTGAAGTGTCAGTAGGTAGTAAATTACTGCTCTGTATTTGTTTCTATTAGATTTACCATATTTTTCCATTACAGCTTCAAGACCTTTATCTAAATCTGCTCCGTCTTTTAAACCTAATTTCTTGATTAAGAAATTATTTTTTACAGTGTCCAATTCAGATTGTTGGCTACCGGCAACAGTCGCAGCATCTTTATTAAAAATAGATGGTCCACAACCAATAGTTACTTTTGTTAATAAAGCCATATCTGCGGTATGACTGCATTTTTCTTTTAAATCTGCTGCATAGACAGCGATTAGTTCATCTCTTTTACTCATAGTGATAGTTTTTTGTTTAAATCTTTAACTCAAAAGTAAGCAATTTATTAGTGTTTTGCATTAATTTTTAGTAAATATCACTAATTTTAGTTAGATAATTAAAATAGTTTAATAAAACCGAGTCATTACACTTGCTGGGCGTAAAAACTTCAAGTATAATAGGTTGCGTTGCATTTATTAGTTTTTGCATACCATTTTTCAAGGAAGACTCGCAACTCGCAATTTCATATTCAAATCCATACATTTTTGCCAAATGTTCCGCAGTTAAGCAATGAGATGTTTCAAAATAGGTATTAAAAGTTTTATTTTCTTGATGTCCTGGCAAAATTCTAAAAATGCCACCACCACCATTATTCACAATAATAATTTTAAAATTTTTAGGAATATAATTATTCCATAACGCATTGCTATCGTACAGAAAACCAATATCGCCAGTAATTAAAACGGTTTCCTTACCTGAGGCAACAGCTGCTCCAATAGCTGTAGATGTGCTACCATCAATACCGCTTGTACCACGATTACAAAATACTTCAATGGTAGAATCAATTTCAAAAAGCTGTGCGTATCGAATAGGAGAACTATTGCTTATTTGCAATTGAGAATTCTTTGGCAACATGGGCAATATTATCTCAAAAGCTTTCAAATCTGAAAATCTAATTTTAGATAAATATTCATTTGATTTTTGGGTTCTAAATTTTCTTATTTCTAAAACCGATGATAAATAACTACTATCTAATGTATTTATTTTTGGCAAAAATGTATTGAAAAATTTATTTGGAGATACTTCAAAATGTTTGGTTAAACAATCAAATGTGTCGTAAGCCCGAAGTTGATCAATATGCCAATGTTGTTTTGGTTTGTATTTTCGAAGGAAAACTTTAATTCTCTTCGAAACAATCATACCTCCAATTGTAATCAAAATATCAGGTTGAAAATTTTTAAAATCCTGTTCAGTAAATGGCGTAATAATGGTATCAATATTGGTAATAAAATTTGCATGATGCACATTGGAAGTTACTTCTGTCATTACCACAACAGATTCATCTTGTCCCAATTTATTTAAAATTGATTGTTCAATACTATTTGGTGTATCTCCACCAATTAAAAATAACTTCTTGTCTGCTAAATTCCATTGGTTTACAAAAATGTCCAAATTTTCCAGTGGCTTTTCTTCTGAAGGAAATAAAACATAATTCGGTTTAACCGAAAGCGTTTCAACCGTTTCATACAAAGGCTCTTCAAATGGAACATTAATATGTACTGGTCCTTTTTTAGAAACCGAAATATGAAGGGCTTCTTGAATCTTAACATCATTTTCTACTGAGGATTCTTCGGTCAAATTGGCATTATACAAACTATGATTGTCAAAAACATTTTCCTGACGAATGGTTTGCCCATCGCCAATATCAATTTTATCCTGTGGTCTATCTGCGGAAATGACGACCAATGGAATCTGACTGTAAAAAGCTTCTGCAAAAGCGGGATAATAATTTAATAACGCAGAACCAGAAGTACAAACTACCGCGACTGGTTTTTGCAATTGTTCTGCCAAACCAATTGCAAAAAAAGCAGCACATCTTTCATCTGCAATGCTGTAGCATTTAAACGTTTCATGATTAGTAAAACCAATAGTTAATGGCGCATTTCTAGATCCAGGAGAAATTACAATATGATGTAGATTTTTAGCTTTACAAATTTCAATAATAGATTGCGCTAAAGGTATTTTTGGGTAAATCATTTTTTTGAATAACTGAATTACAAAGGTACAAAGTTGAAAAGGTTTTTTATACATTTGCATTGAAAATTCTTATACATGAATATCGAAATCCGACCTTATAAAATTGAAGATACGCAAGCCATTTTGGATATTATCAATGATAATATTTTGAACTCAACCGCTTTGTATGATTACGAACCAAGGAGTTTAAAAACCCAAATTGCGATTTTTGATGATAAGATTAAAAAAGGTTTTCCAATTATAGTAGCAACTCAAAATCATGAAGTTCTTGGTTTTGGATTTTATAGCGAATTTCGATTTAGAGAAGCTTATAAATTTACTGTCGAACATTCGGTTTACGCAAAGAAAGAGGCTATTGGCAAAGGTGTTGGCAAACTTTTAATGACAGAATTAATTGCATTAGCCAAAGCGCAAAAACTACATACAATGATTGGAGTAATCGATTCTGAAAACAAAAGTAGTATTGCTTTTCATGAAAAATTTGGTTTTAAAATTGTTGGAACCATACAAGATTCTGGTTTTAAATTTAACCGATGGTTGCATTCGGTTTTTATGCAATTAATTATAGAATGATAAGAAATTTGAAAAATCGATTAGTACCTTTGCAAAAAAATTAAAATGTCAAACGTATATATAGGATATCATTTCACAGTGGAACCAAAAGAATTAGGTTCAGAAATATTAATTGCTGAACTAGGTGAAAAACCATTTGAAAGTTTCATTGAAACCGAGAATGGTTTTTCGGCGTTTGTTCAAAAATCGCTTTGGAATAGTGATATTCTTGATGATATTTCAATTTTAGAAAACCCAGAATTCAAAATTTCTTATACTTTCGAAGAAATTGAGCAAGTCAATTGGAATGAAGAATGGGAAAAAAACTTTGAAGCTATAGATGTAGATGGTTTGTGTCATGTTCGCGCTCCATTTCACCGAAAAACCGATGCAAAATTTGACATTATTATAGAACCAAAAATGAGTTTTGGTACTGGGCATCATGAGACAACCCATATGATGATTCAGCATTTACTAGAAACCGACGTAAAAGGAATGAAAACCCTCGATATGGGCTGCGGAACAGCTATTCTTGCCATCCTAGCAGAAATGAAAGGTGCTCAACCTATTGATGCAATTGATATTGACAATTGGTGTTATCTGAATTCTATTGAAAATGCAGAACGTAACAATTGTACCCATATTTCAGTTTACGAAGGTGATGCTGCTCTGTTGAAAAACAAAAAATACGATTTAATTATTGCCAATATCAACAGAAATATTTTGCTTAATGATATGCAAGCTTATGCTGATTGTTTAAATGATAATGGAACCATTCTATTTAGTGG
>NZ_JANLVD010000029.1:0-4346 GCF_031363805.1 Flavobacterium sp.
TACTACTGCATTTTTGCTATATCCCAGGTTTAATAATTCTCTTCTAAAGTCATTTATTGTATTTTCTATTATCATATATTATGTTTTTTAGGTTGTACTTTTTATTTTGACCGAACGCTAGAGTTATTTTTTTGGTTTTTGCTTATATAATAGGGTTTTATAGATTTTTTAGTGTTCGTTTGGTGTTCGTTTAGCGTTCGTTAGTGTTCGGTTTTAACTGTTGTATTTGTTTTATAAAATGGTCTTTTAATTTTTTTCTAACGCTTTGTATATCATCAAAATAGGCTATCTTATACTTAAATCCTTTGTTGCCGTGTCCAAATTGTTTTATATATTCTAGTTGTACTAATTGATTAATGTAATGTTGCAATTGTGTCTTTTTAAATCCTGTAGTTTCCATTGCTTCAAACCTTGTAAAATCATCGGTTTTAAACTTCTTTTTTAGTCGTTCAAAAAACTGTCGGAGCGAGCCGTCTAACTCGTCAATTTTCAATATTATACTTTCAAAAAGTATTTCTACTGCTTCCTCCACATCGGTTATCTCTGTGATGAGTTTATTGTTTTGGGTTCTTCTCTGGTATTGGTTAATGATCGTGATCTGCTTGATAATGCTTTGGAACATTTCGTTTAATCTCCGTTTTTTGTGTACGTTCTCAGGGAGTTGTATTTGTGTGGCATACGGATTTTGTACTTCTTCCGTTTTTAAAGCTCGTAATATTTTTTGTAATTGTTCTTTGGCTTTTTCTTGTTGGCTTTCGTTTATTTCTCCTGCTATTCGTTTGTTTTGATAATTGATTATTTTATCGGTTTGGTCCTGGCTTTCATCTACGGCTAATAAAAAACTCCGGCTCATATTGTCCTCGTATAAATCGCCTTTGGTTGTAGCACTTAACGAACTAAAAACGCCTTTTACTTCTTTCTTAACACTCTTGATATTTCCTTTTTTATCTTTAATAGATACACTGCTGCTTAATCTTTGATTGCTTATGAGTTCCCGCATTGCAAAAAGTGCTTCTTCTTTCAGTCCGTCCAAATCTTCTATAATTAATAGTTTGTTTACCAAGTCGTATTCGCCCCAATTGTACAAACTACTTTCTGTAATTCTTGTAAATCGCAGTACGTCTTCTGGTGGGATTAAATCGGCTATTTTACTAATTAAATGCGTTTTTCCGCTTCCGCTACTTCCTTGTACTATAGCGTGTAATGGCTGTTTTGTTTTGTAGCTTGATGCAATTATAAATAGTAATAACCGGCTGTTTGCTTCTCCAACTATTCCGCTTTGTTCTATTAATTTATTGATTTGTTGTAATAGATTATCTTGCTTTAAAATATCAATGGTATTTTCTAAAATGGGTTGTTTTGGTTTAGGTTCTGGAGTGACTTTTTGTTTTATCGGTTCTTCAATAATAGTGCTAGTATCTTCAATAGAAAATAAAAAAGGGATTTCTTTTCTTTGGTCGATTAGATGGATTAAAATGTCTGTTTCGTGTCCAATAATTAAACTATTAATATCTTCATCTTTTGGTGTTTCTACTTGGCTTATTTTAGCTTTTGGGTGTAGTTCTCTTAAGATTTCAGCATATTTTATAACGGCTTCGTTTCCTGCTTTGTCGCCATCAAAAAAGAAAATGATTTCCTCTAACTGTTTTAAGGGTTTGATTGCGTTTAGGATTTCTTCGTTTAGTCCATTCGTTCCGTAGCTTGTAAGTAGTGTATAATTATTAGCTATATCATCTATCTGTAATAAACTCGCTGTATCGATGATAGCTTCAGTAAGCAGTAATTTCCTGGTATCAGGATTTGGATAATTTGGATAAATTCCTTGTCGGTTCTTCAGATAAAAATGTTTTGCATTCTCATTATTAATTGTTGATCTAAAATAAAAACTAACGATTTGGTTTTCTCTATTTTTTAATGGGAACAAAATTGATTTATTGCCAAAAGGTTTATAAGCTTGTCCGCCTGTTCTGCTGTTGGTTCCTGCCATTGTTAAAAGTCCACATTGCATTGCATCACTAATTAACTTTTCGTCTTTTCTTGCTCCGTGGTGGAACTGACCACTATTAAAACCTACTTCTAATTTATCAAAGTCTAAATTTCTACTGTTGCAATATTCCTTGGCTGGCTCACTACATAACAATCCTTTTCTAAAACTTAAAAACATCTTTTCAAGGAAGTACGTATTTACTTTTGCCGTTATTGTTGGTTCTACTTTGGTTGATGGTTTATTGTTGTTGGTTGTTGGGTTCACTGTTATCATTGCCGTACATTTTTTTAGTGCTTCATGTTTGGTTAGCTTTTCATAATCTTGAACAAACTGGATTACATCGCCTTTTTTATCGCAAGCGTGGCACTTGTATTTATTTTGGCTAAAACTTACTTGTAAACTTGCTGTGCTATCGTCGTGGAATGGACAACGGAGCATATTGTGTTTATCGGCTGTAAAATTGTAGTGTTGCAATACGTTTGCTAGTGGTAAGTTTTGTTTGATATCGGTTATTTCCATTGTTGAAAACTTTTTAAATGATATATATATATTGCAAATGTATAGTATGTATTTCATTTAAACAATAGACAGATATTTCTTTTGATAAAAATCTATTCCTATATTTGCATTAATTAGTTAAAAAATACTTACACAAGACAAAGATGTTAGACATAGGAAGTAAGATAACGCAGTTGCGTAAAGCAAAAAATTGGTCACAAGAAGATTTAGCTAAACAAATAAATTCTTCTCGTGTAATGGTTGGTAATTACGAACGTAATACTAATATGCCATCTATTGAAGTAATTGTAAAAATGTCTAAAAGTTTTAATGTAACTGTTGATTTTTTAATTGGAGAGGGTGAGTTTTCTACTTATGATAAAGAGATTATCAAAAGAATTGAAGATATTGACCAACTTGATGAAGATACTAAAAAACATCTTTTCTTTTTAGTAGATAACGTTATTCAGAACTATAAAACTAAAAAAGCTTTTGATAAATAAAAAAACCTAACGACCAGATTTACTATCCAGTTGTTAGGTTTCTATGATTCAGGAATGTGATTGCGATTGCCTGATGCGTTATGGTGTTCGTTTCAGAGGTCGGAACGATTTTATAAATTATTTTCCATGTGTAACTTTCAAGATTTTACAATCTTCTTTGTTAATTTCAATATATGGAACGCCTCCTTTAACTCCTTTTGGGAGTGTTCCTTCAACAATCCAAACTAAACTATCTTTCATGTGAGCTTTGTATGGTTTAGAATTTTCAATTTTACTTCCATATATTGGATACCATATTGCTTCTGCAATTTTTATCGCTGTTTCCTCATCTGGAACATAATTCACATGATTTTCACTCTTCATATCTTTAACTGTCGTACATGCAAGATAAACAATTGGCAACAAAAGCATTGCTACCGATTTAAAATTTATACTATTTCTCATTATGGTATGATTGGTCTAGGTGTTGATGTTGGTGTCGAAGTTGTGGATGCTGGTGTCGTTGTTGTAGTCGACGTTGAACCAGTTGGGGTTAGAGTTGGAAGCGTTCCAGTTGGAGTAGTTGGTATTGGAACTGGACTTGTAGGGTCTTTTGGGTCATTAAGCATAGTAGTGCTTAATGTTGAAATAACACCTGTTGCTGGGTCATATTTTTGTAATGAACCATTTGGGGTAACTACATACCCAGTAAGTCCTGTTGAGTTATTATCACCAACGTCTCCAGTTGTTGATGCTGTATTAGGGCCAGTAGCTGGAATACCTGAAAAAATATTATTAGCATATGCAGGGTCGTAAGCTGCATGGGTGTGAATGTCGCCTGTAGAAACAGTCCCAGCAGGAGCAGGACTAACAGATACAGAAGCTCCCGTAGTTCCAACATTCGCAGCAGAATAAGTATAACCAATTCCACCACTTGAGGTTGCTGCCTGATAAATTGTTGAACCATATTCTTGATTGACTGATATAGAAGTAGCATTATAATAAGTACCGAAGTTATTAGCAGCTGCATCCATGGTAGAATGTACTGAAAGAGGTTCTAGTCCCTCTAGCTCTCTACTATCTATGACTCGGTTTCCACTGAATACGTATGGAGACCATGTATGGTATTCTTCGGTTAATGGATCAATACTCATAAACCTTCCTATCGCAAAATCATAATTTCGCCATTTAAAGCTGTCCCAGTTAAGTCCCAGCTCATCTTGACGCTCTTGAGATTGAAACTTATACTGGTAATAAGGACTAAATCCTGCCGGAGCTATTCTAAAAGTATTTCTACTAGTTGCTGAGCCTGAGAGTACAATTGGATCAGAATTATAATTGGTATGCTTTAACCCAAAAGGATAATAATTATTTTCCTC
>NZ_JANLVD010000040.1:0-2685 GCF_031363805.1 Flavobacterium sp.
CATCCAAATTTGCCCACATTTTTGGATCTACTTTTTCAAGAGGGACTTCTTTATCTCCACATTTTACAGAAAATTTGACACTCTTATACATAAATTGCACTTTGGCAACAATAGTTACCTCAGCTTTTGGGTTGCCTTGAGTTACTTTTTTAAATGCAGCTATAATCTCCTCTTCATTAAAAGTGGCTTCGCAAGAATTAGTTTTAAAATAAATGCGCCCAACTTTTGGCAAAGCTTGATTTAAAAATTTAAGTTCGTCTCCTGGTTTAAGTATTTTTTCTTCTCCGTTTATGTAGCTTATATCTCTAGGAGCTATTTCTTTATCACTTTCTTTATAAAACTGGACATCAAAACGCCAATTATACTGTTCTCGATAGGTGTCCCACAAACCAAGAGGAATACCTTCTTTTTTTATTCTTTCTTGCATTTCAGGTTTTAATGTGATTTCGAATAATCTGTCATAAAACCCTTGCTGGGTATGCTCACTTGGATTATCATAAAATTCATTCACATCTACAAATGTTTCTTTGGCTTGGTATCTGCCAATTTCTACACGGTGCCATAAGCCTGTTAAAAAAACTACGACCACACCTCCAGGAGCTACGCCCACTACAATATGTTTATAAGTTTGATGCACTTGTTTTTTGGTCACACGATCTTCATTATAGAATCCTTCTTGAAAAAGTTTTAAGATTTTATCTGCTGGCAAAGCTGCTTCATCAAGCAACCAAAACTTTTTTTCGGCATAGCTCACCCAAGTCAATGATACTAATGTGGGTATTATTCTACCGCCTGAACCTCCCTCCGTCCCGTCATCGTCCCAACCAGCAGATTGAACACCATTGTTGCGAAATGCTGTAATAAATTCTTTTTTGGTGGCGAGATAACCTTTGTGAACTTCTATTGGATAATCCAAAACGGATGTAACAGAGGCTGACCATCCAAAATCTGTTTTGTTTTTATCTTTGTTTTCTTCTTGTGCGTTCATGTTGTTTTGTTTGCAGGATAGTTGACAGAAAGTTAAAAAAATAATCCCGTAAAGTTTTAATTTTTTCATTTTTATATTTTTTTAGGCTGGCACAATATAACGAATTCTTCCTTTTTCGGGTACATTTACTATACCAATTACTGCATTGTAGTGCAGGTAGTTGTTGCGGAGTTTTTTTAAATCTTCTTCTTCAATTTCATATTTTAATATACCATTCGGGTTTGCAATTACTTTTTTTGCATAGTCATCCAGATTGGATTGTAATCTTTTCATAAGATCCAAATGACCAGATAATGGATTTTTAGAAAAGTTTTTCTTTTTCTTTAAATCCGTAAAATTAAAAGGCAATCCTTTTTCTATACCATAATTACACATCATGTGCAGGGGTATAAAACTATACTGGTTGCTCAAATAGGCACGTTGTGTAATCAATCGTGATCTTTGCAGATTTGAATCGTAATCTACTTCTATTTGATGGTCGTGAAACCAACCCTCTTCGAGGAGTGTTTTTCTAAGAGCTTCCAATTTGTAAATATTGTTGCCAACTTCTTCTTGTAGTATATGCAACCCATCAGTATCTTGACCATTTATACCTTTGCCTATACCTTCTGGTCTACCCTCAGTGTAGCTTCCACCTACATCACAATGCACACCAGGCATATTGAGTTCGATATGATTTTCTTTTCTAATAATGCGTGATAAACTAAAATTTTTACGGTGCTCGTCTCCCGCTGTAAGATGCAATATGTTTTTAGCAACACTTATGGAATTTAACCCTAGTTCCTTAATATCATTACCTTGATATATTCCATAGTGTGCTACAGTATCATATAGTCCTGCAAAGCGAATAACTAGTCGGTCATATTTAACGCCTTTTACAGTAAGCAAGTAAGTTAAATAGCCACCTTTCGGTAAATACTTATCGAAATATTGCGTTTCTATTTGACGATCCATATGGTCAAATCCATCATTTATAAAATAGGGATTTAGTGTAATTTCATGTACAAAATGTCGTGCTGCAGCAGCACCGCGGCTAAACCCAAATACGTCAATCGTAAGTGTGCCTATTTTTTCATTTCCAACCAAATTAATTTTATCGACCATTTGAATTATGGATCGGGTTACCCGTTTTACAATACCAGCCTCACCAGCACCTAATCCAGAACCTTGAAAAAAATCGTTTTTTTCATAACTTATTACATTTAGATTTTCATCGCCTAACGTATTAGTTCCCATACCTTCAGTATATACTTTGAAAATAGTTTTATCATCTTTTTGATAATTATCAAACAATATGGCAGGGTTGGAGAGGTCATTTTCATAACTAACCTCACCGTATTTATAGTTCTCCCCTTTCGCTACGTCTTTTTTCTTTTTAGCATATACTTTTAAATGGTCTGCATCGCTGTAATTTTCTATGCTTTCGCCAATGCGTTTTTTCTCCCAGTCTATTCTGGCTATGGTATCATATCGATTGTTCATTGTGCCGTCAATAAAAATTCCAAAAGTAAAATCCTTTGTATTTTTGGTCTCAGATACTGCCTTTTCAGTTTCTCCAGCCATTAAGGGGTTGTTTCCTTTTTCTTCTACAAAATCTTTTGGTTTTTGCAGAGAAGAATCTATTTTTAAGGCAACATCTAAATCTTTCATTCCGTCCTTTAGCTTTGTATGGTATACAATAGGATTAATCTCTAGTG
>NZ_JANLVD010000112.1:0-5802 GCF_031363805.1 Flavobacterium sp.
TGCTAGCCCACAAAGCAGAAGAAGAAGGTGTGATGGTTGCCGAAATTTTGGCGGGTCAAAAACCACACATTAATTATAATTTAATTCCTGGAGTGGTTTATACTTGGCCAGAAGTTGCCTCTGTTGGCCAAACAGAAGAACAATTAGTAGCTGCTGGAATTGCATTCAAATCAGGAAGTTTTCCTTTCAAAGCTTTGGGAAGAGCCAGAGCAAGTGGCGATTTGGACGGATTTGTAAAAATCCTTGCCGATGCAAAAACAGATGAAGTTCTAGGTGTTCACATGATTGGCGCAAGAACTGCAGATTTAATTGCGGAAGCTGTTATTGCAATGGAATTTAGAGCATCAGCCGAAGACATATCCAGAATGTCTCACGCACATCCAACATTTGCAGAAGCTATAAAAGAAGCCGCGTTGGCTGCAACAGAGAATAGAGCATTGCATGTATAAAAACTAATAAACCTGACAGGTTTTGAAAACCTGCCAGGTTTGCTTTTTACTTCTTCAAAAATTTTTTATACCCAAACCAAGTCAGAAATCCTAAGAGTGCAATTCCCCAAAGTTGCACCACAAATGCAATAATGGCTTCCAGCATAAACCAGCCCGTTTTCAGACTATCCCAAATTTGCAAACCAATATTCGGTCTGTAAGCATTGCTGCTTTTTTCATTGGCAATCATTTCTTGCCTTACCGTTTCTCGCTGGTAAATTTGCAACGTCAAAGTACTAAAACTGACTTGGTCTTTTAATGATAAATTCTCGAGTTTACTATTGTCATTTTGCACTTTTTTATCATTCAAATAATCCTCAGCATCGATAATATTATTTAATTTTTTGCCTTTTTCATTAATGGCTTTTTCAATTCGCTTTTCAGAGGTGTTGCTTCGATTTTGTACCATTTGATTTTTTAATATTTCCAGCGATACATCATCGGCTGTAATTAATCGATAATCTAAAAAATCAACTTGCTTTGCAATGGTTTTAATAACGGTATCCAAACGAGTATTTGGCACTCGAATTGTAATATTGTTTTCCACAATATATTTGGTAGTTTCAAGTGTGCTGTCTTGACTTACTTTAGTTTCGTTTTTTTCGGAAATTGTACTTTGCAAATTGGTATAAGTTACAAATCCGCCAAATTTTGTAGTTGCGTCTTCAATGGCGTAAGTTGACTTAGGTACATTTTTTACTTTAAATTTTATATCAGCTTTCCTTATAAATTTCCTATTGGTTTTTTGGGGTTCGGCTGCTGCCGATGATGATGTCGCGTCTTTGGCTTCAGATGTTGTCTCGACAGATTCTTCTGCTGAAGAAGCATTTTCAGATTTTTCCCCACCATTTTTACAAGAAAATACCAAACCCACTATGAGCAAGGTTAAACCAACTTTTGGAATTGTTTTCATAAGAAATTCATTTTTAAATATTAATAATTAATTGAGATTACATTTTAAATGGAAATAATTTTAGCGTAATTTTCAATCAATAATTTATAATGAATTTATGTGTTAATGGATATTTTATGTTACAATAAAAATCGTGCCAAAAATTATCTTTAAAAATCAAAATGTTGTAATTTGGCTGAAATATTTAGAACCAATTTGAGAACATCCATTTTTAAAGATATTCAAGATCAGAATTTGCTCAAACATCAACTTTTAAATTGGGCGCAACAATTTAGAGAAATTGTTTTTTTGGATAGCAATAATTATCCACAACTGTATTCAAGCTACGATTGTGTTCTTGCCGTCGATGCATTTACATCCATAAAAACAGATTTTCACAACGCTTTTGAAGACTTAAAACAATACCAGTCGCAATCAAGAGATTGGCTTTTTGGTTATTTGTCTTATGATTTGAAAAATAACATTGAAGATTTACAATCCAACAATTTTGATGGTTTACACTTTCCAGATTTATTCTTTTTTCAGCCTAAAAAGTTATTTTTATTAAAAGGAAATCAACTAGAAATTTGTTATTTGAATATGTGCGATGATGAAGTTGATGAAGATTTTTCTGAAATTAGTGATCAGCCATCAGTGTTCAGTCCCGACAGCTATCGGGAGTCGTCAGAAATAAAAATTACTGAAAAAATTTCAAAACAAAATTATATTCAAAAAGTAACCGATATGCTTTCGCACATTCATCGAGGAGATATTTACGAAGCGAATTTTTGTATGGAATTTTTTGCAGAAAATGCATTTATCAATCCATTGGAATTTTATCAAAAATTAAATGCTATTTCGGAAGCACCGTTTTCTGTTTTCTTTAAAAACAAGAGCAATTATTTACTTTCTGCTTCACCTGAAAGGTATTTGCGAAAACAAGGAACCAAAATTATTTCTCAACCTATAAAAGGAACTTCAAAGCGTTTTTCTGATAGTAAATTAGATGAAAAATCTAAAATCCAATTGTCACAAGATCCAAAAGAACGATCAGAAAATATTATGATTGTCGATTTGGTTAGAAATGATTTGTCGCACACAGCAGAAAAAGGATCTGTTCAAGTTGAAGAATTGTACAAAGTGTATTCTTTCAAACAAGTACATCAAATGATTTCGACTATTACGTCGGAAGTTTTACATACCACTTCACCAATTGATATTCTTAAAACAACTTTCCCAATGGGAAGTATGACAGGCGCACCAAAAATTTCGGCAATGCAAATTATTGAAAATTTGGAAGAAACAAAACGCGGATTATACAGTGGTGCAATGGGTTACTTCACTCCTACTGGCGATTTTGATTTTAACGTTGTTATACGAAGTATACTGTATAATTCTGAAGAAAAATATGTATCTTTTTCGGTTGGAAGTGCTATAACTTCGGCTTCAATTCCAGAAAATGAATATGAAGAATGTTTATTAAAAGCAAGTGCGATGTTGAAAGTTTTAGATTAAACAACGTTGTATATTCAAAATAAAAGTGTTGTATATTCAAAATAAAAGTGTTGTATATTCAAAATAAAAGTCTTGTATATTCAAAATAAAAGTGTTGTATATTCAAAATAAAAGTCTTGTATATTCAAAATAAAAGTGTTGTATATTCAAAATAAAAGTGTTGTATATTCAAAATAAAAGTGTTGTATATTCAAAATAAAAGTGTTGTATATTCAAAATAAAAGTCTTGTATATTCAAAATAAAAGTCTTGTATATTCAAAATAAAAGTCTTGTATATTCAAAATATAAGTGTTGTATATTCAAAATATAAGTGTTGTATATTCAAAATATAAGTGTTGTATATTCAAAATAAGTACTATATTTGTAATTAATAATCAATACTTTATGGCAATAAAAAGACAAATAGTAAAATCAATTTTATTTTATAAAAATAAATATCCAATATTAGCCCTCACTGGGCCAAGACAATCGGGTAAAACTACTTTGTTGCGTGAATTATTTCCTGACTATCAATATATCAGTTTAGAAAATCCTGATACTAGAGCATTTTTACAAGAAGATGCGAAAGGATTTTTTGAAAAATATTCGAAATATTGTATTTTTGATGAAGCACAACGCGTTCCAGAACTGTTCTCCTATCTTCAAACTATTGTAGATGAAAGCAAAATTATGGGGCAATTTATTCTATCTGGTTCACAAAATTTTCTTCTTTTAAAAAATATAACTCAAAGTCTGGCAGGAAGAGTAGCGCTTTTTAAGTTGTTCCCTTTTGATTTTTGGGAATTGAAATCTGCTAATTTATTAGCCAAAGATTATGTAGATGCTATGTTAAAAGGTTCATATCCAGCTATTTTTGATCGCGATATTCCGTCAAGAACATTTTACAATAATTACATACAAACCTATGTGGAACGAGACATTGCAGAGATTATTAATATTCGCGATATGAGAACTTTCAGAATATTTTTAAGTTTGTGTGCTTCGAGAGCTGGGCAATTACTTAACTTGAATTCGTTAGCAAATGAATGTGGAATTACGCAACCAACTGCAAAATCTTGGATCTCAGTTTTGGAAAGTAGCTATATTCTTTTTTTGCTACAACCCTATCACAAAAATTTTGACAAGCGGGTTATAAAAAGCCCAAAACTATTTTTTTATGATACTGGATTGTTGTGTCATTTGTTAAAAATAAAAGATGCAAATCAAATAAGAACGCATTCATACAAAGGGAATATTTTTGAAAATATGATTGTTTCTGAATATATAAAACAAAATTACCATCAGAATCAAATGCAAGAATTCTGGTTTTGGCGAGATTCCGCTGGTCATGAAGTAGATTTAATTCGACAGGATGATGACACGCTCAATGTTATTGAAATAAAATCTACAAAAACTATTTCAGCAGATTTGTTTAAAGGATTAAACTATTTTTCAGCCTTGGCTAAAGACACAATCAAAAGTCAAACACTGGTTTATGCAGGTTTAGACAATCAAAAAAGAACTATTGCAGAAGTAGTGTCTTGGAAAGATATAAATAATTACATTTGAATATGCTATCAAAACTTGAAAATCATTTATCTGCAAATTTTTCTTTTTTAAAAGATAAAAAACTCCTTTTGGCAACAAGTGGTGGCGTCGACAGTATGGTTATGGTCGATTTATTTCAAAAAATGAATTTTAATATTGCTATGGCGCATTGTAATTTTCAACTTCGAGGATTGGAAAGTTTTAATGATCAAAATTTTATTGAAGAGTATGCTGAAACAAATAAAATTCTGGTTTTTATAACCCAATTTGATACCGAAAATTTTGCAAAAGATTATAAATTATCAACCCAAGTTGCTGCGAGAACATTGCGTTACGATTGGTTTTATGAACTTTTAGAAACCAAAAAATATGATTATTTGCTCACAGCCCATCATTTGGATGACAACGTAGAAACTTTTTTAATTAATCTTACTCGTGGCACTGGATTGGATGGTTTGACTGGAATTCCAGAACGAAACGAAAAAATTATTCGTCCACTTTTAATTTTTTCACGAAATGAAATTGAAGATTATGCCAAAGAAAACAATATTAAATGGCGTGAAGATTCTAGCAATATTTCCGATAAATATTTACGAAACAAAATCAGGCACCATATTGTTCCAATTTTAAAAGAATTGAATTCAAATTTTTTGAATTCTTTTCAAAAAACACAAAATTATTTGCAAGAAGCGCAAAATATGGCAGAAGATGCTTCAATTATGATTTACCAACAAGTAGCCAAAGAAATAGGAAATGAAATTCACTTTGATTTAAAAAAATTAAAACAATTACCCAATTATAAATCTTATTTGTACCAATGGTTTTCAGAATATCATTTTTCAGCTTGGCAAGATATTTATGATTTGATTGATGCACAAACAGGAAAACAAGTTTTATCTAATGATTTTGTATTATTAAAAAACCGTAATTTCTTGATTTTATCAGAAAAAAATAAATTAGACGCCAATATTTACTTCATTAAAAAAAATCAAAAAGAAGTTAAAATTCCCTTAAATATATCCATTTGTAAAGTAAATGAAATTTCAGAAACCAATCTAAATACTATCTTTGTTGATGAAGATAAATTGCAATATCCATTGGAAATCAAAAAATGGCAAGAAGGCGATATTTTTAAGCCATTTGGAATGGATGGAAAGTCGAAAAAAGTAAGTAAATTTTTTAAAGATGAAAAATTATCTATACTTGAAAAACAAAATATTTGGATTTTATGTTCTGATAATCAAATAGTTTGGATTATTGGAATGCGTCAAGACAATAGATTTAAAATAGAAACCACAACAAAAAATACCCTAAAAATAGCATTACAATAATGAAAAAAATACTTTGTTTATTACTTACTTTTTTGGCTTATGCCAATA
>NZ_JANLVD010000115.1:0-34167 GCF_031363805.1 Flavobacterium sp.
GAATGGAATCCATCAGAATATAATGTTTGTGGTGCATTTGCAGAAATTCTAAATGGCAATTATGATTCGCTAGACAATCGTTTGAGAAATTTCAATCTCAAAATGAAAAATATTCCTGCCTATTACGAATCTGCAAAATTAAATATTAAAAATCCAACTATCGAGCATACCAAATTGGCTATTGATCAAAATTTAGGCGGTATTTCAGTTTTTGAAAATGATTTAATTAAAGCTTTAGATAGGAGTAAATTACCAGAAAATGAAAAAATTCAAATTAAAGCCAACGCGAAAATTTCTGAAGTTGTTATAACTGATTTTGCAAATTGGTTAAAAAAATTAAACAACAAATCGCCACGTACCTTTAGATTAGGTAAAGATTTGTATACTAAAAAATTCAATTTCGATATTCAATCTAGTTTCACTGCGGATGAAATTTATCAAAAAGCCATTTCACACAAAAAAAATTTACATCAAAAAATGTATACAATTGCCGATAAGCTTTGGATCAAATATTTAGCTTCCACAACAAAACCAAAAGATTCGTTAGAATTAGTCAAGCAAGTAATTGATAAAATTTCATTGCAACACACCACTGCCGACAAGTTTCAATCAGAAATTGAAAAGCAAATTCCTGAGTTAACAGCTTTTGTCAAAGAAAAAAACCTACTTTATATAGATCCTTCAAAACCATTAGTAGTCCGCAAAGAACCAGATTATATGGCTGGAGTAGCTGGAGCATCAATATCTGCGCCAGGACCTTATGATAAAAATGCAAATACATATTATAATGTTGGCAGTATGTCTGGTTGGGAAGCCGCGAGATCAGAAAGTTATTTGCGTGAATACAATGATTATATTTTGCAAATTTTAAATATTCATGAAGCCATTCCTGGACATTATACCCAATTGGTTTACAGCAATCAATCGCCAAGTATTATAAAATCAATTTTTGGAAATGGAGCTATGATAGAAGGTTGGGCAGTTTATACTGAAAAAATGATGCTGGAAAACGGATACAAAAACTCGGACGAAATGTGGCTCATGTATTATAAATGGAATTTAAGAACCACTTGCAATACTATTTTAGACTATAGTGTGCATACCAAAAATATGTCAAAAGATGCAGCCATTGATTTGCTAATACGAGAAGCATTCCAGCAACAAGCTGAAGCCGATGGAAAATGGAATCGAGTAACGCTGTCTCAAGTTCAATTATGCTCTTATTTTACTGGATACACCGAGATTTATGATTTTAGAGAAGAATTAAAATCCAAAGAAAAATCTGATTTCGATTTAAAAAAATTCCATGAGAAATTTTTAGGTTACGGAAGCGCACCAGTAAAATATATTAAACAATTGTATTTAAAAAATGATTAGAATCCTATAAATACCCGAGCAAATAGTAAATAATAATAAATAGAATGATGGTTCCAAGGCATCCGCCTCCCAATTTTTTTGCAGTAAAGCCCGCAATTATAGTTTTGAAAAATCCGTTCATGTAGTTTAAGTATTAAATTATAGAATCACAAATTTGCTGAATGTAGCAGAATTTTTATTACATATTTTAGAAAAAAAATTATATAATTTAAGCTTGTAAAAATTGAATCAAGCAAATAAAAATAAAAAAATGAGTTATTACAAAATTCAAAATCTTGAACAATACTTTAAACACTACAATAAATCAATTCGAGAACCACGAAAATTTTGGGGCAAAATAGCCGAAGAAAATTTTGTATGGTACCAAACATGGGACAAAGTTGTCGATTTTAATATGGCTGAAGCCGAAGTAAAATGGTTCACAGAAGCCAAAGTAAACATAGTAAAAAACTGCATTGACAGGCATTTGGCAAGAAGAGGCAATAAAACAGCTATTATTTTTGAACCCAATAATATTAATGAAGAAGCCCAGCACATTAGCTACAATGATTTACACCAAAGGGTTTGCAAAATGGCCAACGTATTGCGTGAACAAGGAATAAAAAAGGGAGATAGAGTCTGTATCTACTTACCAATGATTCCAGAATTGGCAGTTTCGGTTTTGGCCTGTGCTAGAATTGGAGCCATACATTCTGTTGTGTTCGCAGGATTTTCTGCAACTGCTGTAGCTTCAAGAATTAATGATTCAGAATGCAAAATGGTCGTAACCTCAGATGGTGGTTTTCGCGGAGAAAAAACCATCGATTTAAAAGGAATTATTGATGAAGCTTTAATAAATTGTCCATCTGTAAAAAATGTTTTGGTAGTCAAAAGAACCAACCAATCTATTTTCATGGAAAGTGGTCGAGACCAATGGTTGCAACCGCTTCTTGACAATGCATCAGACAATAATGTAGCAGAAATAATGGATGCAGAAGATCCATTGTTTATACTTTATACTTCTGGTTCCACTGGAAAACCAAAAGGCATGGTACACACAACTGCCGGATATATGGTGTACACAGCCTACACTTTTAAAAATGTTTTTCAACACGAAGAAAATGATATTTTTTGGTGTACAGCAGATATTGGTTGGATTACAGGACATTCTTATATTTTATATGGGCCACTTTTAAACGGCGCCACAACGGTCATGTTTGAAGGAATTCCCTCGTACCCAGACTTTTCACGTTTTTGGGAAGTCATAGAAAAACACAAAATAACCCAGTTTTATACTGCGCCAACCGCAATTCGATCACTCGCAAAAGAAAGCATCGATTTTGTGCAAAAATATCCATTAAAATCCTTGAAAGTCATTGGAACAGTTGGAGAACCTATCAATGAAGAAGCATGGCATTGGTACAATAACCATGTAGGTGGAAAACGATGTCCAGTGGTAGATACTTGGTGGCAAACAGAAACTGGAGGCATCATGATTTCACCAATTGCCTTTGTTACACCAACAAAACCAACTTATGCAACACTTCCTTTGCCTGGAATTCAACCAGTACTCATGGATGAAAAACGCAACGAAATTGAAGGCAACCAAAAGGAGGGAAGCCTGTGTATTAAATTTCCTTGGCCAGCCATGGCAAGAACCATTTGGGGAAATCATCAAAGATTCAAGGACACTTATTTTTCGACATTTCCAGGCAAATATTTCACTGGCGATGGTGCTTTGCGCGATGAAGTTGGTTACTACAGAATAACTGGTCGTGTAGATGACGTTATTATAGTTTCTGGTCATAATTTAGGAACTGCTCCCATAGAAGATGCTATAAATGAGCATCCAGCAGTTTCTGAAAGCGCCATTGTTGGTTTTCCACATGACATAAAAGGAAATGCACTTTATGGTTTTGTAATCCTAAAAGATACAGGAGAAACCAGACATCGGGAACACCTAAAAAAAGAAATTAATCAGCACATTTCAGATCATATTGGACCCATTGCCAAACTTGATAAAATTCAGTTTGTAACAGGTTTACCCAAAACCCGATCTGGAAAAATTATGCGCCGTATTTTAAGAAAAATTGCCGAAGGAGATTTGTCCAATTTTGGCGATATTACTACTTTATTAAATCCAGAAATTGTGGAAGAAATTGTGGAAGGAAAATTGTAATTTTTTAAGTTTAAAATTCATCTATTCTATAAAAAGAAATCGTAATTATGTAAATAATTTAAAGATTCTATGCGTTAAATTTACATTGATATGATTCACAAACAAGTAGCAATTATTGGAGGTGGTTTGGCTGGTTTAATAGCAGCCATTCATTTATCTAAAATTGGAATTAAAGTTATCGTTATAGAAAAAAATACTTTTCCAAAGCATAAAGTTTGTGGCGAATACATTTCCAATGAAGTTTTGCCTTATTTAAGTTGGTTAGATTTGAATATACAAGATTTAAATCCAACAAAAATCTCCAAACTTCAATTTTCAACAGAAAACGGAAAATCAATCAATGCCAAACTTCCTCTTGGTGGTTTTGGAATTAGCAGGTACATTTTAGATGAATATCTTTATAAAAAAGCCATTTCAAATGGATGCGAAATTCTACATGACAATGTTGAAAATGTAGAATTCAATGATGATGAATTCACAATTACAACTGCCGAAAATAATATTTTAAAATCAAAATTGGTCATTGGTGCTTTTGGAAAAAGAAGCAATATCGACCAGAAACTTAATAGAAGTTTCATTCAAAAAAAGTCTCCTTGGCTAGCTGTAAAAGCACATTATTCAGGAAATTTCGCTAATGATTTGGTTGGTTTGCACAATTTTAAAGGTGGCTATTGTGGTATTTCGAAAGTGGAAAACGATAAAATAAATATTTGCTATTTGGCAGATTACGAATCATTTAAATTATATAAAAATGTAGATGATTATCAAAAAAATGTACTGACAAAAAATCCAATTTTAAAGCAAATTTTTGAGAGTTCAACATTAATTTTTGACAAACCAATTACCATAAGCCAAATCTCATTTGAACAAAAAAAAGCAGTGGAAAATCATATTTTAATGATTGGCGATACCGCTGGATTAATTCATCCTTTGTGTGGAAACGGAATGGCAATGGCAATTCACAGCGCGAAAATAGTTTCTGAATTAATAGAAAAATTTTATGGAGACAATATTCAATCCCGAACAAGTTTAGAAAATAGTTATAATATTCAATGGAATTTTAATTTTAAAAATCGATTAAGAACAGGAAGATTTTTGTCTAATGTTTTACAAAAAACAAAATTATCTAAGTTTTTGATGCAATTAATAATCATATTTCCATTTCTATTGCCAATGATTATTAAAAAAACACATGGAAATCCAATCCAATAAAATTTTAATCAATAAATGAAAATAAATACAAAATTCCGTACTAATGATCCTGAAATTATGGATGATTTTGCCATGGAAGGAGAAATATTGCGTGAAGCATTGGATAAAATAGCAAAAATCAACCAACTTTTGGGAGGAAACCAGCTAACTTTACAAGGCGTTCAAGAATTGATTCATAGTATCGATAAATCTCAAATTATAACAATTGTAGATGTTGGTTGTGGCAATGGTGATATGTTGAGAAAATTGGCCGATTTTGGATTTCAAAATAACTATAATTTCAATTTAATTGGAATTGACGCTAATAATTTCACCATCAATTATGCTCAAAAATTATCTGAAAGTTATTCAAATATAAGTTATCAATGTGAAGATATTTTTAGTATTGCTTTTGATAATTTGAAATACGATATTGTACTATGCACATTGACATTGCATCATTTTAAAGACAATGAAATTGAAAATTTACTGAAAGTATTTTATAATAATTCTAGAATTGGAATTGTAATCAATGATTTGCATCGAAATATTATTTCGTACAGATTATTTCAAGTTTTATGCTTTGTTTTCGGCTTAAATAAAATGTCAAAACAAGACGGTCTTACATCAATTTTACGTGGTTTCAAAAAGGAAGAATTAATTAATTTTTCAAAAAAAATGAATTTAAAAAAATATACTATTCAATGGAAATGGGGGTTTCGTTACCAATGGATAATAATAAAATAAAATAGACTTTAGAATATTTAAAATTAATTTTTGAAATTGATTTTGAAATTGTTATTGAAATTGTTATTAAATATGAGTGTAAAAATAATATCCGTTGCCAAGCAACTACCAAAATATTCAAGAACGACCGAAGAAATAATTCCCTTTTTAGACCATTGGCTTATTGATCAGGACGAGCGATTTATCCGAAAAGTAAAGAAAATTTTTGAAGGAGCTGCTGTCGATAAACGCTATTCTATAATGGATCCAATTGAAGTATTTACGAAAACTTCTTTTCAGGAAAGAAACGATATTTATGTTCGTGAAGTGATTGATTTGGGTGAAAAAGTTTTGGCTAAAACGCTTCAAAAAGCCAATTGGAATCCAGAAACTTTGGATTATATCATCACAGTAAGTTGCACTGGAATTATGATTCCATCGTTGGATGCCTATTTGATAAATTCTTTAAAATTACGCCAAGATATTGTACGTTTACCCGTTACCGAAATGGGTTGTGCAGCTGGAATCTCAGGAATAATCTATGCAAGAAATTTTTTGAAGGCCAACCCCAACAAAAGAGCAGCTGTTATCGCGGTAGAAAGTCCAACGGCAACCTTTCAACTAGACGATTTTTCAATGGCAAACATTGTGAGTGCTGCAATTTTTGGAGATGGAGCAGCCTGTGTTTTGCTTTCGTCTTATGAAAATGATGAAGGTCCTGAAATTCTTGCGGACGAAATGTATCATTTTTATGACAATATAGATATGATGGGTTTTAAACTCACCAATTCGGGCTTACAAATGGTTTTGGATGTGGAAGTTCCAGAAACCATTGCGAATCATTTCCCAAATATTATCCATCCGTTTTTGGAGAAAAATAATTTAAAAATTAATGATATTGATCATTTAATTTTTCATCCTGGTGGAAAAAAAATAATCACTACCGTAGAAAATTTATTTTTAGACTTGGGAAAAAATATTAATGTAACGAAAGAAATTTTAAGATTATACGGCAATATGTCGAGCGCAACAGTCTTGTATGTTTTAGAGCAAATAATGGAAAATCAACCCAAAAAAGGCGAAAAAGGTCTGATGCTTAGTTTCGGACCAGGCTTTTCAGCACAAAGAGTTTTATTAGAATTTTAAAATATATTACTACAGATTCAGAGATTTTTTTAAATAAATTTGTGAATATTAGATTAATAATTTGTAAAATCAGTGAATCTGTGGCGAAAACTATGTCAAATCAAGAAATTATATTAAAATTACCGTATTCAAAACCATTTTTATTTGTTGATAAAATTATCAATATCAACGAAAATGAAGTAGAAGGTTGTTACACATTTAGTGAAGATTTGGATTTTTATAAAGGTCATTTTAAACACAATCCGATTACTCCAGGCGTTATTCTAATTGAAACAATGGCGCAAATTGGTTTGGTTTGTTTGGGAATTTATTTGATGAAAGATGAAAGCAAAAGTTTTAATTTTGCATTAACATCATCTGAAATTGAATTTTTAAAACCTGTTTTTCCTAATGAAAAAGTAACAGTTTTTTCTGAAAAAGTATATTTCCGATTTGGGAAATTAAAATGTAAAGTCAAAATGTTAAATGCTAAAAATGAAGAAGTTTGTTATGGTACAATTTCAGGAATGGTAATTTAATTTGGAATGAGATTGCTTCGTTCCTCGCAATGACAAAATGAGAAATAGAGTTGTAATCACTGGTCTTGGCGTTGTCGCTCCAAATGGAGTAGGACTTGATGCGTTTACAAATGCCATAAAAAGCGGAATTTCAGGTATCAAACATGATGCAGAACTCGAAAGATTGCAATTTTCTTGTCAAATAGCTGGAAAACCAAAAATTTCAAGCGAATTATCATTACAATATTTTACAGAATTGGAATTGCGAAATTTTAATTCCACTGGAATATTATATGGAGTTATCGCTGGAATTGATGCATGGAAAGATGCTGGATTATCTTTAGAAATTCAAGAAAATCCAGATTGGGATTCTGGTACCATTTTCGGAACAGGAACCTCAGGAATAGATAAATTTCGTGAAAGTATTTATAAAATTGATGATTTGCAAACCCGTAGATTGGGAAGTACAGCCGTGGCACAGACTATGAACAGTGGCGTAAGCGCTTATTTAGGTGGAAAATTAGGATTAGGGAATCAAGTCACCACCAATTCATCTGCTTGTACCACAGGAACAGAAAGTATTTTAATGGCTTACGAACGCATAAAATCTGGGCAAGCCAAACGTATTTTGGCGGGTAGCACTTCAGATTCTGGACCTTATATTTGGGGTGGTTTTGATGCTATGAAAGTATGTACTTTTAAACACAATCATGAACCAGAAAAAGGTTCAAGACCAATGTCGGCTTCGGCTTCGGGCTTTGTTCCTGGAAGTGGCGCAGGCGCATTTGTAATTGAAGATTTAGAAACAGCATTGGCTCGCGGTGCCAAAATTTATGCAGAAATTTTAGGTGGAAATATTAATTCTGGTGGGCAACGAGGATTGGGAACCATGACAGCGCCAAATCCAGTTGCGGTTCAGAAATGTATTGAAAATGCCATTCAAAATTCAGGAATTTCTTCAAATGATATCGATGCAATCAACGGACATTTAACAGCGACATCAAAAGATAGTTTAGAAATTGAAAATTGGACAAAGGCTTTAAGTAGGAGTGGAGCAAATTTCCCATTTATAAACTCGCTAAAATCAATGGTTGGGCATTGCCTTTCAGCCGCTGGAAGTATCGAAAGTGTGGCATCAATTTTGCAAATTTATGATAATTTTATTTTCCCAAATATAAATTGTGAAGATTTAAATCCTGAAATTACAAATTTGATTGATAAATCAAGAATCCCACAAGAACTCATTCAACAGGAAGTCAAGATTGTTGCCAAAGCTAGTTTTGGTTTCGGTGACGTGAATGGTTGTGTAATTTTTAGTAAATTTAAAAATTAGAAAAATATAATAACTTAGTAATTCAAATACAATCAACTTTAAAATGACTAAAACAGAAATAATAGAAAAACTTAAATCAATCGTAAAACCCTATATTAAAAATCAAGAAGCTTTTGATAATCTGAATGAAAATACAGATTTTATAAATGATTTACAAATTAATTCGGCCAATTTGGTTGATGTAGTTCTTGATATTGAAGAAATATTTGATATCAATATCGACAATGAATCCATGGAAAAAATGCTTGATGTGAAATCTGCATTGATAATTATAGAAGCAAAATTATCTGAAAAATGATTGGTAATGATATTATTGATTTACGATTGGCAAGAATTGAAAGCAATTGGAGACGGAAAGGTTTTCTAGATAAAATTTTTACTGAAAATGAGCAACTTTTAATTCAAAATTCTATTAATCAAGATATTATGGTTTGGAATTTATGGAGTAGGAAAGAGGCTAGTTACAAAATTTACAATCGTGAAACAGGAATTAGAAGTTTTAATCCAATTCAATTTGAATGTTTTGGTGTTGATTTAAAAATGGGTTGGGTAAATTTTAAAAATGAACAGTATTTTACAAAAACACAAATTTCAAAACATTTTATTCATACAATTTCTGTTTTAAAAAAAAGTGATTTAAAAAAAATTAAAATTTTAAAAAAATCTACAGAAATTACAAAAGAAAATAACATTCCATTTTACTTTAACGAAAAGTTGAATTCATTATTTCCAATATCTAAAAGTCACCATGGGAATTTTGAAAAAATCATATGTTTAAATAATTCCTAATTTACTTTTTAATTTTAAAAAGAGTAATGCTATCGAGAAGGCTTCATCTGGGGTAGATACTTTAGCTTTTGGGATTTTGTAAAATGAAACCAATTCATCTAGAGAGAAAGATTTGTCATCATTCAAATCATGAAGTTTTTTGTACATAATTTCGATGTCAAACGCTTCGTTTTTTAAACGACCACAGTCAATTTTGTCTAAAGCATTATTTATAATTTCTACATCGAAATAAATTCTATGACCAATTAAAATAGCGTTTTCTATGTAATTTAGAAATAATTCCAAAGCTTCAATTTCCTCTTTTTTAGCTGTTGGAATTGATGAACTTTGTTCAGAAGTATCACTTTGTGATATATTTATTTCGAAATTATTGCCAATAGATATAGTATTATTTACAATTGAAATGGCGGCAATTGATAAAATTGAATCTTTTTCGGAATCAAGACCAGTTGTTTCAAGTGCAATTGAAACATATCGATTTGACTTTTCTTCAAAGGTTAAAAGATATTTTTTCCAGAATTCTGGATATTTTTTATTTATATTTTTAATCCATCCAATCATAAAACTAAGAGAATTTTGTTAATTGAAATTTGTCTTTAATTAATTCTTCCAATTCGCGCATTGGAGCTAGAGCGTTTTTTAAACTTTCTTTATCAGCTTTAGAAAATTCATCTAAATTTAAATATTGACCAGAATTGTCATTCTTTAAACCTTCTAAAGTTCGAAATTTTGACAATTTGATAAATGCTTCTGCACAGTCTAAATAGATTTCTGCCGATTTTGGATCCTCAATAGCCAATTGTTTGAATCTGAGATATGTATTGTTAATTCCTCTTACATTAAAACTCAAAATCAATAATCTAGCAGCATCAATAAGTGGTAGAAGCGCTTTGGTTTTAATATCAAATTTTCCTTTATTTTCTCCGTCATCTTCTACATTAAATTTTTTGAAAAAGTTAATTGGAGCTGGTTTTTTTAAGGTATCATTCCCTAAAAAATCAAAAAATAAAATATTATTTTTTGTGTTCTTAAAAATATTTTCAGTGATTATGTCTTCAATATTTTGATCACCAAAAGCCATTTCATAATCAAAAAAATGTGTTCCAATTTCATTTGAATTTTCACCTGGAGTATTTATCCAACTATTATATTGTTTTATCCAATCAGTCAAGGATTTACACCAATTAAAATTACTTTCAATATAACCATTTTTACTAATATTGAAACCAGATTGTTCAATTAAAACAGTGGTTTTTTGTGCCAGTCTCATAAAATAATCTTTCACATCATAATATTTCTCATCTACCACATCTTCAAAAACCAAAATACTATCTTGATTGGTCAAGAGAATTTGTTCTTTACGACCTTGGCTACCCACGCACAACCACGCAAATCGAGCAGGTGGAGAGCCCAATTCTAAAATTATAAGTTCAACACACCTTTTTACTATTGTCAAAGTAATTTCTCCAGCAACAGTATTTATATGTGTTAATGGTAAATTTTTTGAGATGGAAGACTGTATTATTTCAGTTAAATTTTGTCTAACTTGTCTCAATTCTGCAGAAGTATGCGCGTTTTTTATTTTTTTTAATAACACGCCAGGGTTGTTTGCTTGAGCCAATATTAAATCGTGTTCGGATATAACACCTTTAATTTCAGATTTTTCGGTACCATCTAAAGTTACACACAAATGCGAAACTTCGTTTTTTAACATCAAAAGTTGTGCTTCATTTACAGTAATACTTTCAGAAACTGTGGTTACTGGAGAATGCATCAAATTATAAATTTTTGCGTTTATTTCAAACTTACCTGTAGCAATTTTTAATCTGAAATCTGAATCTGAGACTATTCCAATTGGAAAATTATTCTCTACAATTAACGCGTTATTATGCAAATTTTCAGACATTGATATAGCAACATCTTTTACCGTAGTATTCGGTGAGAATTGAAGTGGCTTTTTATTATAGCTTAATGATTGAAAATAGGACACATCGGTTTGATTATCAGAAAAAATCATGTTGCTATTGACAATTTTATCTGTATTATCCTTATCCAATGCACCTTTGGTATTGGTTGAAAAACTCTCCAATAAGAAATTTAAAATTTCTGAGTTTTGTGCTAGATATGGTCTGAATACATCAATAGGAATAGCATAAATTATGCTTTCTTCTCTAGCTTTGGCGTTCATTTGGTAATTGTTTTTGGCAAAAAACGGACGTAGACCAAAAATATCACCAACGTAGCATTTATTTAATAAAACTTCCTCAGAATCAGAAATTACAGTTAAGTGGACAACACCCGAATTTAATACATAAAAACTATCGTGCAATTGATCGTTTATTTGAAATAAAGATTTGTCTTTTTCTAAATTTAAAACCTTAACAGAATTTGAAATTTCTATCAAATCAGCAAAGTTTAAATATACAAAAGGTTGGAAATCTTTTAAAAATTCAGCTACACGTACAGCAATAGAGTTGTTCATTTACACTTTTTTATTAGCCTGTAAAAATAGTCACAAATTCTGTAAGATAAAAATGTTCTTTCGAAATTTTCTATTTTACATAATATAAATTATAGTTCAAATATAATACAAAGTTTTAAGTTGTTATAAATTGGGGATTTATAGTAAAATCAATGTTCTTTTACTTTCTTTTCAACTTTATTATTTTCAGTTTTATTTTGTAAAAAATAATTGGCTATCAATTTTTCAACTAGTTCATCTTTAGTTAGATGATGAAAAACCGTTTTAATTTTATCTTTTAAATCAATTGAAATTTCATGGTTTGGCTTGGTTTTGAATATTTTTTTTGACCATAAATAAGCATTGTTTTCTTCAACGCTTTCTCGTTTTGGCTTTTGAAATTTTTCAAATTTAATTCCCAACGCTTTTTCAAATGCTGGAATTTCTTGAACTTCTTCTTGTTGTAAAATTGTTAACGATAATCCTTCTGCACCAGCTCTAGCGGTACGACCACTTCTGTGAACATAGGTTTCGTAAACATCTGGCAAATGATAATTTACTACATATGATATGGCAGAAACGTCAATTCCTCGTGCTGCCAAATCGGTTGCGACCAAAATATTAATATGCCCAGCTCTAAATTGATCCATTATTCTGTCTCTTATGGGTTGTGTCAAACTACCATGAATGGCACCTGATGAAAATCGATTAATGGCTAAATTTTTTGCTAATTTATTTACCGCAGCTTTTGTTTTACAGAAAATAATACCACGTTCTCCTTCTTTTGATGATAGAAAATGTGTTAAAACGTCCAATTTTTCAATAGGATCTACTACAATATACTGGTGGTTTATGGCCAAATTTCCAACTATTTCCATATTGACACTTACTGTTGTCATTTTTTTTGACATGTAATTTTGTATCAATTGTTTCACTGTGCCTGGCATGGTTGCAGAAAATAACCAAGTTTTTCTGGTTTTTGGCAAATGTGAAACTATTTCTTCTAATCCTTCTTTTAAAGCTGTAGCCATTTCATCTGCTTCATCAAGAATTAAATAATTGGTTTCTTTAATGTTTATAGCATTTCGCTTTATTAAATCGATTAATCTTCCCGGAGTTGCAACTATTATATGTGTGGTTTCCTTTAAACGTTCTATTTGCGGTTTAATTGGAACGCCACCACAAACAGAAGCAATAGAAACATTAGACAAATATTTTGCAAAACTTTCTAAATTATTAAAAATTTGGTTGCCTAATTCTCTTGTTGGAACCAAAATAATGGCTTGTATGTTTGGATTTTCAATATCTATTAATTGCAATAACGGCAAACCAAAAGCAGCTGTTTTTCCAGTTCCTGTTTTTGCCAATCCAATAAAATCCTCTTGACTTGAAAGTAAAACGGGTATCGTTTTTTGTTGAATTTCGGTAGGGATTTCAATTTTTAAATCTGATAATGCTTTTATTATGTGTTGGTTGATTCCTAAATTGGAGAATTGTGTGGACATTTTTTATTGATTATTGGATTGTTCGATGGTTAGACGATTAATTAATATTTAAACAAATAATTAATCTTTGAAAATAATATGACACTGCAAATATATTGCTATTTTGGAGCTTGTCCCTTTATATTGCGATTTTTAGCCCAGATAGAAGCGAAAATCCTTTGGTTGGAAAAGCATTTTTTTCTGACTAAAAATAACGACCAAAGGAAGTTAATTTTTAGGCATTGAAAAAAAGGTTTTTGCAATCAAAGATTGTAGCGAATAGCTGGAATAGCTCCTAATCTTCTTCGGCAAATATTTTTTCTCTGTATTTTTTGCCTATTAAAAGCAATAATTTTACTTTATAATCTTCCACCAACCATTCCCGATAATTTTTGCTACACTGGCTTAAACATTTGGTGTAACGTTTCATGCGGCATTCTATATCATCAATTAATTCTTTGGATAAATTTTTTGCTTCGATTAATTCTTCGGTATTGTCAACACACATAGCGGCGTGCTGTTCCAACGATTTTTCGATGACCACTTTTGAGCGTAGATTCAACGAAATGGCCAGTTTGTGTTCGGCATCTACATCAAAAGTTACGATTTGGGTTTTCGGAAATTTCGCTCGCAATTCAGGCGGCATTTCGTATTTGAAATGGGTTTCTATTTCAGCATCTTCACGAAGATTGTCCAAATAATATTCTGGTGATTTAAAAATATGTTGCCAATCGACATTTTGACTCCAAAGCCCAAAACGCGCAGCATTATTGCCTAAATCTATGATTGTAAAATCGTTTTTATGGGGCAATTTCCTAGATCCACGACCAATCATTTGGAAATATAATGTCAATGATTTTGTGGCTCGATTAATGATAATGGTTTCCACTGTAGGTTCGTCAAAGCCAGTGGTTAGTATACCTACGGAAGTAAGAATTGCATCGGGCGTTTTTTTGAACCACAATAAAATATCTTTTCTGTCTTCGGCAGAAGTTGTATTATCTAAGTGTTTTATAGGATATTTGGCTTCCTTGAAAGTTTCGTATACATATAAAGAAGTATTGATCCCATTATTGAAAATTAGTGTTTTTTTGCCTTTCGATTTTTCTTCGTATGAATGCAATAATTTGTTTTGCATTTCAAGTTGCGAGTACAATTCATCTGAAGATTTTATGGTATAATCGCCATTGATTCCTATTTTCAAACTAGACAACCCCACATCGTAACTGTAAGTATTTGCTTTGGCTAAAAATCCGTTTTCAATGAGTTTATTTATTGGATCACCAACAATAAGTTCCTTGTAATTTTCGTACATTGGAAGCTTAATATTGGAGCTTAAAGGTGTTGCTGTAACCCCGAGAATAAAAGAATTTTTAAACATTCCGAGTAATTTCCTGAATGAATTATAATGCGCTTCATCAATAATTACTAATCCAATATTATCGATGATAAGTTTCTCATCATTAAGTCTGTTTTTTAAAGTTTCTACCATGGCGACGAAGCACGAATACTCGTTTTGATCTGGTAGTTCTTTAATTTTTGAATTGATAATTTTGTTTTTTACGTCAAAACCTTTAAGCATTTTTGAAGTTTGCTTGCAAAGCTCGATTCTATGCGTAAGTACTACTACTTTCTTATCGTAGGTTTCAAGATAACGACGTACAATTTCTGAAAAAATAACTGTTTTTCCACCGCCAGTTGGCAATTGGTATAATAAATGAAAATTTTTCTCAACATTTTCCATTTTAGTGAAAATGGCATTTATGTCACGAATTTGATAGTCGTAAAGTATTTTTTTCTCTTCAATTTCGTGTTCAATGTCGTTTTGATACATACTTTATAATCCTCAATTTTTATCGGATTTTGCAAAAGTACGTCATAAAAAGGGTTTAATACTAATTTAAATGATAAAAGAAAAAAAATCAATAATTAAATCTTTCAACGACAGCATTAAACTCGAACGCATTTATCCAGTTTTGAGCTATCGTTTTGTTTTTAATAGCCACTACTCTATTTTCAAATTCATTCAAAATGGCTTTTTCAATTAAAAAACTAACGGCTTGGTTAAATGAAGTAAACATACTTTTGTAAAACAATTCATTGCCAATAGGCCTTTCTGCCGAAAGTATTTGTGCAATTTCAATATTGTACAACATAATTTCTGCGATAACATAAGAATCAACTCCCAGTTGGATAAAATGTTTGATGTATTTTTGGGCGACAGATCTTCGCATTTTGGGTCTTTTGGCACGTTGCGGAAAATATTCGTTGGAAATTTTAAGCTTTGCGTCCTTAAGTAAATTATTTTCGTTTGGGTTAAAAACAAAGTTGTAATATGTTTTTACTGGAATAAATTTATCGTATAATTCGATTATTTGTTCTTCAAGTTGCTCTTTATTTAATTCTGAAATATATTTCTTTAAATCGCGTTTGCTCATAATTCTTAAGATCTTACTGCAAATATAAATTACTTTGGGTTTTGATACAGTAATTATCGTTGATAATTCTTAAATTTGCATTAAAATTAAAACAAAAACAAATGCTTAAGGTTTTCAAAATTGTTGCTATTATTGAAGGAATATCTGCTTTATTACTATTTTTTTTCGCCATGCCAATGAAATATATTTTTGATAATCCAATTTTTGTAAAACATATAGGAATGGCCCACGGTGTTTTTTTTACAGTTTATATAATTTTTGCTTCTGTATTAAAATTTACTCAAAAATGGAATTTCCTTAAATATTTAGAAATTTGTCTAGCTTCGATTCCTCCGTTTGGTACATTTTACATCGAAAAAAAATACTTAAGACATGCTTAAATTGACACAAAATATTTTTGGTTGGTGCGACAAGTTTTTAATCAAATTAGGTTTTAACGAAACTATTGCTGCTTATTTAGGATTGATTGTAAATATTGCAATTTTATATGTTATTTCATATATAATTTATACCGTTTTCAGGTTTATACTCGTAACAATTATGGCTATTGTTGCCAGAAGAACCAAAACAAAATTCGATGATTTGTTGGTTTCTAGTGATACTGCAAAATACATCTCATTATTGATACCTTTGGTATATGTTTATAAATCTGTGCCCATTATTTTAAAAGATTTTAATTCTTGGGAAGCAATTTTCGGAAAACTAGTTGGAATATACATTATTTTGTTGCTTTTATGGATTATTAGAACCATTTTCAATGCTTTGCGCGATCACCTGAAAACCATTCCTGCATACAGCGACAAACCTATAGATAGCTATATTCAAGTCATTATGATAATTCTGTGGGTTTTAGGAATTACTATAATTATTGCCAAATTATTTGACTTAAATTCAGATAAAATTCTTTCCATATTAGGAGCTATTTCAGCTTTAATTATTTTAATTTTTAGAGATACAATACTCGGTTTTGTAGCAAGCGTTCAAGTTACTGTTAACGATATGGTTCGGATTGGTGATTGGATAACAATGGATAAATTTGGTGCCGATGGCGATGTTATCGAAATAAATTTGGCAACTGTAAAGGTTAAAAATTTTGATAATACAACAACAACTATTCCAACTTACAGCTTAATTTCTGATAGTTTTAGGAACTGGCGTGGTATGATAAATGCTGATGGTCGAAGAATAAAACGTCATGTTCTAATAAAATCAACGAGTATTCGATTTATTCGAGAAGAAGAATTGGAAGATTTTAAACAAATTCAGTTGATTAAAACTTATATAGAAAAAAAACAAGTTGATATTTCAAAGCACAATCAAATGCATCAAATTGATAAATCACTCTCGGTGAATGGCAGAAACTTGACCAATTTTGGATTATTTAGAAAATATTTGACCAATTATCTTGAAAATTACCCTGGTTTAAATAAAGATATGATATTGCTATGTAGACACCTACAACCTACATCGCAAGGAATTCCATTGGAGATTTATGTTTTTACAAAAGACAAAAGATTTGAAAACTACGAATATATAATGAGTGATATTTTCGATCATGTATTGGCCTCGGTAGTTTATTTTGATTTGGAAATTTTCGAAATGCCATCAAGTAAAAATAGTTTGACAGAAGCTTAATTTATTTATAATGAATTACTTGTCAATTATTTAATCCTATTTCTAACATATTCAATTTCAGTTTTTCCGTGCGCTTTTGGCTTGCCGTCATCTCCTAAACTTACCATTGTTATCGAATCTATTGTGATAATTCTCTCACGGGTCATAATATTTCTAGCTTCGCATTTTAGAGTTAAAGAAGAATTTCCAAACTTAACCACATCAATACCAATTTCGATAATATCACCTTGTTTTGCTGAGCTTAAAAAGTTAATTTCCGACATGTGCTTGGTTACGATTCTAGAATTTTCGAGTTGTACAATCGAATATAGAGCCAATTCTTCGTCAATCCAAGCCAATAATTGTCCGCCAAAAAGTGTATGATTTGGATTTAAATCCTGTGGTTTTACCCATTTTCTAGTATGGAATCTCATATTATAAATTTTTTAAAAGCTTTTGCTATAATTTCTTGACGATCAAAAGCTAAATTAGGCAATTCGTTTATAGAAAACCATACAATAGCTGTAACAAATATTTATGAGTATTCCATAAATTATGTTTTCAACACTAAATTATTAATAACTTTTCGGAATCCACAATTTTTTAAACATCAATATTATTAACTTTAAATAAAAACAAATGGAAAATCGTGATTCAGATATATTTGATTTAAGAGGTGGCGCTTTAGGAATTGTTACTCCACAATCATCAGCCGAAGAAGCTTTTCAAAACATCACATTGCGACCTATATTAAAGTTGCAAAATGATTTATTTATTCAAGTTTTTATCAATTATGCAATAAAACAAAAAAGCGCTTTTTTTGCACTCACTGTAGATAAGAAACTGAATTATATCGAAAACGCTATTCATCGAGATATTAAGTTTAGAAATTTATTGAAGGGAATGATTATTGGTTTTTTTACGGTAAATGAGTTTCAAGAATACATCAAAAACTCTTCAAACTTAAACAAAAGGATGATGAATTTATTGATTGAAAGATTAAAAAGTCAATTGCAACTAATAAACAATTGAATCTTAGTTTTTACCGCTAATTCGCTAATTATTGAACAAAAAATTGTCGAATTTGCGGTAATTACTTTTTACTTTTCTCTATTTTCCAAAACACTTACTACATCTTGCATTGTAAAACCTTTGGCTTGTAATAAAATTAAATAATGAAACAACAAATCGGCACTTTCATCAAGAAATAAATTATCATTATTGTCTTTGGCTTCAATAACCACTTCAATAGCCTCTTCACCAACTTTTTGAGCAATTTTATTAATGCCTTTTTCAAATAAACTAGCCACATAGCTTTTATCCGAAGTTGCATTTTCTTTTCGTTCTTGGATGGTTTTTTCTAATTTTGAAATAAATCCATATTCCTGATTGTTAGATTCTTGCCAGCAATTATCTGAACCTTTATGACAAGTTGGTCCATTGGGATTTACTTTTACTAATAGTGTATCGTTGTCGCAATCTACTTTTATATCGACTAGATTTAAAAAGTTGCCACTTTCCTCTCCTTTTGTCCATAATCTATTTTTTGAACGACTAAAAAAAGTAACTTTTTTAGTTTCTAAAGTTTTAGTATAGGCTTCCTCATTCATATAACCCAACATCAAAACTGTTTTGGTTTTTGCATCTTGAATAATTGCGGGAATTAATGCGTCGGGATTTTTAGTATAATCTATTTTCATTTTATTTATTTTCTGTTAGACCTGACAGGTTTTTAAAACCTGTCAGGTATTATATTCTTATTTCTATTTTCTTTTTTCTTAATTCTTGTTTTAAAACTGGAATTTCAATTTCCTGAAAATGAAAAACGCTGGCTGCCAATGCAGCATCTGCTTTTCCATATATAAATGCATCAACAAAATGTTGCATATTTCCTGCACCGCCAGATGCTATTATTGGAATATTTACAATTTCGGATAATTTAACTAATGCTTCATTTGCAAATCCATTTTTGGTTCCATCGTTATCCATTGATGTGAATAAAATTTCTCCAGCTCCACGAGTTTCGACTTCTATTGCCCAATCGAATAAATCGATTTCTGTGGCAACCTTCCCTCCTACTAAATGGACTTTCCAAATCCCGTCAATTTGCTTGGCATCAATTGCAACCACAATACATTGACTACCAAAAGCAAAAGCCAAATCATTAATTAATTGCGGGTTTTTAACTGCCGAAGAATTGATTGAAACTTTATCTGCTCCATTTTTTAGTAATATTTCAACATCTTCCACTGACGAAATTCCGCCGCCAACTGTAAATGGTATGTTAATAGTTTCAGCCACTTTTCGAACCAAATCTATTAAAGTTTTTCTACGTTCTTCAGTTGCAGAAATATCTAGGAAAACCAATTCGTCAGCACCAGTTTCCGCATATTTTTTGGCTAATTCAACTGGATCTCCAGCATCTTTTAAATCAATAAAATTTACGCCTTTTACGGTTCGTCCGTTTTTAATATCTAGGCAAGGTATGATTCTTTTTGTGAGCATTTTTTTTAATTTATCCTAACAGGTTTTAAATACCTGTTAGGTATTTTGATGTTGATTATAATTTTAGAATTATACCTAACAGGTTTTTAAAACCTGTTAGGATAGCAAAATGTAGTTTTCCAATTGTTTTAAGGTAATTCTATTTTCATAAATGGCTTTGCCAATAATTGTTCCTTCACAACCTAATTGTGCTAACTTTGGTAATTCGTCAAAGGTAGAAATTCCGCCAGAAGCAATCAGTTTTATTCCTTTAGATTGTTCTAAAATTTTAGAATACAAATCAAAACTCGCTCCTTCAAGCATGCCGTCTTTGGCAATATCAGTACAAATAACATATTCAATTCCTTTTTCTTGATAGTTTTGTATAAACGGAATCAAGTCTTCTTTGCTTTCTTCTAGCCAACCCGAAACAGCTACTTTTTCGTTATTTGCATCAGCACCCAAAATTATTTTATTAGAACCGTATTTTAAAATCCATTGTTGAAATAAATCAGGGTTTTTAACTGCAATGCTGCCTCCAGTTATTTGGTTTGCCCCAGATTCGAAGGCAATTCGCAAATCGTTATCTGATTTTAATCCGCCACCAAAGTCGATTTTAAGTTTGGTTTTCGAAGCAATTTGTTCCAATATTTTATGGTTCACAATCTGGCTTGATTTTGCTCCGTCTAAATCGACTAAATGCAAATATTCAATTCCGTGTGCTTCGAATTCTAAAGCGACTTCCAAAGGATTTTCGTTATAAATTATTTTGGTATTGTAATCGCCTTTTGAAAGTCGGACGCATTTACCGTCGATAATGTCTATGGCTGGGATTATTCTCATTAGATTTTAGATTGTTGATTAACGATTTTTGATTTCAGATTTAAACAAAGATATAAGAGATTTAAAGATTGATTTTTGAAATTGATATTGTCATTGAATTTATAATTGTAAGAAGTTAGATAATATTTGCTCACCAATTTTTCCGCTTTTTTCTGGGTGAAATTGAACTCCATAAAAATTATCTTTTTGTAAAGCTGATGAATATTCCGTTTCATAATCGGTAAATGATATTGTTTCTTGGCATTTTGGTGCGTAAAAACTATGAACCAAATACATATATTCATTTTCAGAAATTGCTTCAAATAATTCAGATTTTAAATTAAAAATGTTATTCCAGCCCATTTGTGGGACTTTTACAACATTTGAAAATTTGATAATATCGACATCAAAAATGCCTAAACCTCTGGTATTTCCTTCTTCGGATGAGTTGCACATGAGTTGCATTCCGAGGCAGATTCCTAAAACGGGTTGTTTTAATGTTGGAATAATTTTGTCTAAACCGCTTTCTCTAAGTTTTTTCATTGCACTACTCGCCTCGCCTACGCCTGGGAAAATAACTTTATCAGCGGATTGAATTTCTTCAATAGTATTTGATAAAATCCCTTCGTAACCCAATCTTTGCAGTGCAAATTGAATGCTTTGAATGTTTCCTGCACCGTAATTTATGATGACTATTTTCATTTTTTTTAGATTCATTAGAAGAAAGATTCAAGAAACAAGACTTTAGAATATCTTGCTTCTTGACTCTTTTCTCTATTCTTTTGTCTTTTTATCTAATTCTAATCTCAAACTTTAAAGCATTCCTTTCGTACTAGGTAAAATCATTTTTTCAACATCGCGTTTTACGGCTACTTTAATTGCTTTGGAAAATGCTTTGAAAATGGCTTCAATTTTATGATGTTCATTCGTACCTTCGGCTTTAATATTTAAGTTGGCTTTTGCGCCATCGGTAAACGATTTGAAGAAATGAAAAAACATTTCGGTTGGCATTTGTCCAATCATTTCTCGTTTGAAATCGGTTTCCCAAACTATCCAGTTTCTTCCTCCAAAATCGATAGCAACTTGCGCCAAACAATCGTCCATTGGCAAACAAAATCCGTAGCGTTCTATTCCTAATTTGTTGCCCAATGCTTTGGCAAAAACTTCTCCGAGTGCAATTGCTGTATCTTCAATCGTATGATGCTCATCGACTTGCAAATCGCCTTTTACCAGAATTTCTAAATCCATTTGTCCGTGACGAGCAATTTGGTCGAGCATGTGATCGAAGAAAGGAATTCCAGTTTCTATTTTACTTTTCCCTGTTCCATCAAGATTTAAGTTAATTGTAATATCCGTTTCGTTGGTTTTTCTAACAATAGATGCTGAACGATTTTCGAGTTTCAGAAATTCATAAATTTTCTGCCAATCATTAGTTTCTAAAGCAATACAAAAGTCTAGTTCCTCTCGTTTTACAGATATTTCTGAAGTTCCTAAATTGGTATTGTCATTTATAAAAATAGCTTTTGAGCCTAGATTTTTTGCCAATTCTACATCGGTTAATCGATCGCCAATTACAAATGAATTGATCAAATCATAATCTGATGAGAAATATTCTGTGAGTAAGCCTGTTCCGGGTTTTCTAGTGTTTCTATTTTCGTGGGGAAATGTTCTGTCTAAGAAAACTTTATCAAATAAAACGCCTTCATTTTCATAGGTTTTCATTATAAAATTGTGCACAGGCCAAAAGCTTTCTTCTGGAAAACTCGGCGTTCCAAGTCCATCTTGATTGGTTATCATCACCAATTCGAAATCTAATTCTTTTGCAATTTTACTCAAAAATGGAATGCATTTTGGATAAAAAATCATTTTCTCAAAAGCATCGATTTGTTCGTCGATAGTTTCCTTTATCATCGTGCCGTCGCGGTCTATGAATAGTATTTTTTTCATTTTTTTATTTCTAAAAATACCTAACAGGTTTTGAAAACCTTTCAGGATATGTTATCTAATTCTTTTAAAACTTCAATTAGTTTTTGATTTTCTGATTCAGTTCCTATTGTAATTCGTAAGCAATTTTGGCATAATGCATCATTTGTACGGTTGCGAATTACGATTCCTTTTTCAAGAAACTGATTGTATCGTTTGTTGGCATCATCCACTTTACAAAGTATAAAATTCGCGTCGGTTTTGTATATTTCTTTTACAAAATTGGTGTTTAATAATTGTTTGTAAACCAAATTTCTTTGATTTTTGATTTCAGCAATTTGTTGCTTTACAATTTCTTGATTTTCAAGATATTGCAATGCTTTACTTTGAGTCAAAACATTAACGTTATAAGGAGGTTTTATTTTATTTAAAACTGTAATTATTTCTAAAGATGCATATAAAATTCCCAATCTAATTCCTGCCATTCCATATGCTTTAGAAAGCGTTTGTGTAATCACCAAATTCGGATAATCATTAATTTCTTGCAACCAACTTTCTTTTTCAGAAAAATCAATATAGGCTTCATCTAACACCACAATTCCTTTGAAATTTTTAAGCAAAGTTACAATACTTTCATCTGAAAAAGAATTGCCTGTTGGATTGTTTGGAGAACAAAGAAAAATCATTTTAGTGTTTTGATCTACTCTTGCAAAAATTTTATCCATTTGAGGCTCAAATTCTGAATTTAATAAAACTTCACGATTTTCGATAGCATTTAAATTGGCTAAAACGCCATACATTCCGTAAGTTGGCGGTAAAGTAATTACGTTATCTTTATTGGGTTCGCAAAAAGCACGAAACAATAAATCGAGAACTTCATCGCTACCGTTACCTAATAAAATCTGATTCTCAGGAACTCTTTTTATTTCAGATAAAGCTAGTTTTACTGATTTTTGCTGCGGATCAGGATAACGATTTATACCGTTTTCGTTAGGGTTTTCGTTGGCATCAAGAAAAATTATGTTTTGGTCGAAATCCTTGAATTCATCACGAGCTGACGAATACGGTTTCATTGATTTTATATTTTCTCTGATGAGATTTTGTATATTGAATGTTTTCATTTTTTTAGATTATGAAGGTGCAAGAGACAAGAAGCAAGACTTAAATATCTTGATTCTTGATTCTTTCTTCTATTTTAAACTCTCCAATCGTAAACTCACAGCATTTTTGTGCGCTTGTAAACCTTCGGCTTCTGCCATAATTTCAATTGATTTTCCTATGTTTTGAATGCCTTTTTGGGAAATTTTCTGAAAAGTCATTGATTTCATAAAACTATCTAGGTTTACACCCGAATAATTCTTCGCATAACCATTGGTTGGCAACGTATGATTGGTTCCAGAAGCATAATCGCCAGCACTTTCGGGCGTGAAATTTCCAATAAAAATAGAGCCTGCATTTTCGATATTATTGACATAAAAGTCATCATAATTGGTACAAACTATAAAATGTTCTGGACCATATTCATTAATTAAATCTAAAGCAATTTGATCGTTTTCGACATAAATTAGTTTCGAATTTTCTATCGCTTTTTCGGCTATTGCTTTTCGAGGTAAAACCTGAATTTGCTTGTTTATTTCTATTTCTACTTCGTCGATTAATTTCATTGATGTCGAAACTAGAATTACTTGACTATCTATTCCGTGTTCGGCTTGACTTAACAAATCTGAAGCTACAAAACTTGCGATAGCACTATCATCAGCAACGATTAATAACTCGCTTGGACCTGCGGGCATATCGATTGCGACACCAAATTGAGTTGCAACTTGTTTGGCAACAGTTACATATTGATTTCCTGGTCCAAAAATTTTATACACTTGTGGAATGGTTTTGGTTCCAAAAGTCATACCCGCAATGGCTTGAATTCCGCCAACTTTTAAAATTTTTGAAACACCACACAAATTAGCTGCATACAAAATAGCAGGATTTATTTTTCCTGATTTATCTGGAGGTGAACACAAAACAATTGCTGCGCAACCTGCTATTTGAGCAGGAATAACCAACATTAAAACGGTTGAAAATAGTGGTGCAGTTCCGCCAGGAATGTACAATCCTACTTTTTGAATAGGTCTTTTTTCTTGCCAACACGTTACACCTTCTGTAGTTTCAACTTCAATTTTTGAAGTAATTTGGGCTTTGTGAAATTTTTCGATATTTGATTTTGCGAGTTGAATAGCATCTTTCAATTCTTGTGAAACAGATTCAATGGCTTCTTCGATTTCTTGATTTGAAACTTCGATGTTTTCTAAAGCAATTCCGTCAAAAAGAGAAGTGTATTTTGCCACAGCTATATCGCCTTTGGTTTGTACTTCTTTGAAAATTCCTTTTACAGTTTCTTCAATATCTTTAAAAGATTGTGTTGGTCTTTTTAGAATTTCTGACCAATTTTGAGATTTTGGATTGAATATTTTGTTCATTTCTATGATTTTGAAATGTTAATTGGTATTTTATTGTTGAATTTTAGCCCCGATGGAAGTGGAAATCCTTTTTTTATTTTTTTGTTCCTTCGGAATGCTCAGGATGACAAAAAAATAAAAAAAGATTGAAACGTACAGCGGGAATAATGTTCTGGGAAATTGGAATGTTGTGCTTCTAGAAAACCATTTTCTCAATAGGACAAACCAGAATTCCTTCGGCGCCAGCTTCCTTAAGTTTGTCGATTACTTCCCAAAACTGGTCCTCGTCAATAACGGATTGCACGCTGCTCCACCCGACTTCATTGAGCGGCACAACGGTTGGGCTTTTTAAAACGGGAAGAATTTGCGATACTGCGATGATTTTTTCGTTGGGTACATTCATTAAAATATACTTCGAAATTCTAGCTCTTAAAACTGCTTGCATTCTGAACTGGAGTTTGTCTAAGACTAGCTGTTTTGCTTTTGTAATGTTTGGGGAAACAGCTAGCACGGCTTCGCTTTTCATGATGACCGCCACTTCTTTTAGGTTGTTTTTGAAAAGTGTGCTTCCGCTGGAAACTATATCGACAATAGCATCGGCAAGGCCTATATTTGGTGCGATTTCCACAGAACCCGATATTTCGTGCAAATCGACTGTGACATTATTTTCTTTGAAATAATTTTTTGTGGTGTTTGGATAAGATGTTGCAATTCGCAATTTTTTCAAATCATCTAGAGAATTGAATTCAAAAGTTTTGGGAACTGCTACTGACACTCGACATTTTGAGAATCCCAATTTTTCGATAATCTTAATTTTTGGAGATTTTTCGACTAGAATATTATCGCCAACAATGGCAATATCTACAACGCCATCCAGCAAATATTGTGGAATATCTGAATTACGAAGAAAAAGTACTTCTAGTGGGAAATTGGTGGCAGATGCTTTGAGCTGATCGTTTCCATTATCTACAGAAATACCGCAATCTTTAAGGATTTTGAGACTGTCTTCGTTTAGGCGTCCTGATTTTTGAATGGCAATTTTTAAAGTATTCATTTTGTTTGTTAGATTTAAGAATTAAATTTGAGTGCAACAAAATGATTTTAATAAAAAACCCGTTTGATGGACTCAAACGGGTTTTAAAATATATGATTTATACACATACCATTAACGCATCGCTTGAGGGCAATTATGAAAATGATGATGATGTAATTGAATTGTAAACATTTTTTGTATTATTGAATTGCAAATATAATATGAAATTAATTTAAAAAGCAAATAAAATTTAAAATTTGTGTATTGTTGAAGTAAAAAATTATTTTAAAAACAGTTTTAATTTGGCTTTACCATTTGATTTTTAGTGATTTCGCGAATCTCAGTGTGTCTTATTTCGCCTCCAGAAGTCCCAACAGATTTAGACAAAACTAGTGCAACCACTGCTAAAATTAAAGTTAAGAAAGCAATTAGATTGGATTTTGGATGATTTTTAATATTTGCGAATAAAGAAATAATAGAAACTACTCCCAAAGCATAAACAATATTCATAAAAGTTTCGGCATGTTCTTCGTGCTCATGAATTAAATCTTTAGAAATACCAAGTTCTTCCACTATATCTTCAGCATTCTCTCCCGTAAACATAGAGGCTTTGCCAGTAAACATGACGATTATGAATAAAATATATGCCGTATTTTGTAATGTTTTATTTTTTAGTATTATACCAAAAATTAATATTCCAAGTCCAAAGACACAACCTATTATAGGAAAATGATTTATTAATAAATGTAAATGCGCATCGTTCATATCTATATTTGATTAATTAGCAATATATTTGTCAAATATATACTATTTATCAATAATTAAACTTATAAATTTTGCTTTACAGAAAATTTTCACCCCTTTATAATCTTGGATTTTTTTATCTAATAGTAAGCTTTATTCTCAGAATAGCTTTATTTTTTCATCCAATTACGCAATCTTCTTTTGGTTTTTTTGATAGTATTAAAATATTTTGTTTAGGATTAATTTCGGATATATTTGTTTTTATACTGGCTGGTGGATTTTTGTGGCTTTATTTGGTATTTTTATCCAATTCAAAATATTTAAAATCTTATGGGTATATTATTTTTGGAATTTTATTAACACTATTTGCAGATGTACTTTTTTTTAATACTATTTTAAATGAATATGGTGGCGCCGCTCCAGAAATTGGTAGAAGCTTTATAGGTTTAAAAACTGTGCTATTTGGTTTATTGCTTTTTTTACCTAAATATAGAGGCAAAATTAGATTTTGGCTTTTCTCATTGACTATTTTCATCTATGTAGTTTGTATACTTCAAAATGCAATTAGTGAATATTTATTTTGGAATGAATTTGGTGTCCGATATAATTTTATAGCAGTCGATTATTTGGTTTATACCAATGAAGTGATTGGAAATATAATGCAATCATATCCAGTAATTCCTATATTTTCTGGATTGTTTTTAGTGGCTGGAACATTTACTTATTTTATTGTAAAAAGATCTAAAAATTATTTGATTGAAATTCCAACATTTTTAGAAAAAATAAAATTGTCAGGGATTTATATTGGTTTGTTTTTAATATCGTTGGTGGTAATTCCATTTTTATCATCCAAAGAAAATTCACAAAATATATTTACCAATGAATTGCAATCCAACGGATTGTATAAATTTTATTTGGCATTTTCGAATAGTGAATTGGATTATTTTAAATTTTATAAAACATTGCCAAACAATGATGCTTTTGCTATTTTAAAAAATCAAATACCTACCATTTCAGATGCTTCAACTTTAAGAAATATAAAATCTGAAGTAGCAGAAAACAAGAAAAATGTAGTTTTAATAACCATTGAAAGTTATAGCGCAGAATTTTTAAAATTATATGGCAACGAGCAAAATATTACACCATTTTTGGATAGTTTGGCCTCACAAAGTTTACTTTTTTCCAATTTATATGCTGTAGGAAATAGAACAGTTCGTGGATTGGAATCTGTTACTATGTGTATTCCACCTACTGCTGGTGAAAGTGTGGTAAAACGAAAAGACAACAAGAATAAATTTACAACTGGAAGTGTTTTTGCCAAAAAAGGATATAATGTGAAATATATTTATGGCGGCGATGCTTATTTTGACAATATGGAAGATTTCTTTTCTGGAAATAATTATGGCATAGTTGATAAAAAAACTTTTACTCCTGAAGAAATAACTTTTTCAAATGTTTGGGGTGTTTGCGATGAAGATTTGTATAAAAAAGCCATCAAAACTATGAACTTGGAAGCCAAAGAAGGCAAGCCGTTCTTCAATCATATTATGAGTGTGAGCAACCACAGGCCTTTCACCTATCCGACAGGAAAAATTGATATTCCCGCAGACGCGAAATCCCGTGAAGGTGGCGTGAAATATACAGATTATGCCATGCGAGAATTTTTCAAAATGGCTCAAAAACAATCTTGGTTTAAAAATACTGTTTTTGTAATTCTAGCCGACCATTGCGCATCTAGTTCAGGAAAAACTGAATTGCCAATGGATAAATACAGAATTCCCGCCATGATTTATTCGCCAGATTTTGTGGAGCCAAGAATATTCAACAAGTTAATGTCCCAAATAGATATTATGCCAACAGCTTTAGGACTTTTAAACTTTAATTATCAAAGCAAATTTTATGGTCAAGATGTTTTAAAAACCGACTATAAACCAAGGGCTTTGATTGCTACCTATCAAAATTTGGGTTTGGTAAAAGATAATGTATTGACTATTATTTCTCCTAAACAACAAGTCAAACAATTTGGGCTAACTGTTATTCCTAACCCAAAAATGGGAGCTGATTTCCAGATTATGTTTGAAGAAAAATTGTTAGAAAAACGAAGAACAGATTTAGTGAATGAAACCATTTCGTATTATCAATCTGCCTCGCAGATGTTGAAAGAGAAAAAATATCAGAAATAGTTTGAAAAATCAATTACAATTTCAATTTCAAAAATCAATATAATCTTAATAGAAGTGCAAAATTATTTTTATAAGTGTAATTGTAATTGATTTTTGATATTAAGACTAATTTTCTTTTTCAGTTTCTAGTCCGAATAAAATGCCTTTTTGCCAAAGTTTGAAATCTTGTCTTAAAAACTTGATGTTTCTTTTGGTTAAATCTTTAGAATCCAAATTGCTTAAGTCTGGTTTGCCAGCATTAACCCATGCTGTATACCAAAAATTTGAAGTGGCAGCAATTGCTTTTTTCATTTGATTTTCTACCATTCCGTTTAATGCAGTGTGGAATTTTTTAGCATAATCGTTCGAATAAATATTGCTATTGTATTTATTTTTTATAAAACTTCCTGTACTGTCAACCTCAAACATTTTATTTTCAGGAGTAGTAGTTCTGAGTTGCTTGTCGGCAGCCAATAAAGGTTCTACCAGACTGTGCGTATCGAAAATAATATCCCAAGTTGCTTTGTCGATATTTTCTATATATTTTGCTTCGCCAACATACAATTTATAATCATTTACAAATAATTCAGGCAACCTACTTTCCCAAAGTGAATGTATTCCTTTTTGACCAGTATTTTGACCATCATGATTGTCTGATGTGTGCAATGGCATGTGTGCATCGCCAATGTAATGTGCCAAATCGGCTGCAATAAATAAAATTTCAGTTTTCTTTTTTTCTTTAAAAGCAATGGTCAATTTTGCCATCATATCTTGAATATACCAAGGCAAAGTTCCATTTTTTGATAAAAACTTTTCATCGTACTTCTTTTTTGCTGCTTCCATAGTTTTAGGAAAACTATCTACAGCTCCAAAATTTTCCATATCAAAATAATGTCTTGGCCCTTCCAATTTATCGTTAAGCACAGATTTTCTTAAATCGGGCACGGTAGATTCTTGGGTTATAAAATCGATATGGTTATAAAAAAAAGATTGCAATGGTTTGGGAAGTGCCATGACAGCAGCTTTGTTGATCCTTTCATGACCCACAATTCCCCAAGATAAAGTAAAAAAAGCTACAAAAGCGAGTAATAAAGTGGTAGTGGATGCTGTAGTTCTGAATTTAAAATTTTTCATTCTATTTTATTAATTTGAATGGCAAATATATTTTATTAAAATGCCAATAAGAATAAATAAACATTAAAATTTTGATAAATTTTAATCCAACATTTCTGGTCGATATTCAAAATGCATTGTATCGTAATGATACCAATTTCCGCCCCAAATGAAGCCATATTTTTCAAAAATGGAAACTAATTTCTCTGGAATTTTACTTTTGTAAATTAGCGTAGCATTTTCATTTTTACACTTACAATCCCATTGCCAATAATTGGAAAACTTAGTATTTATGTCAATTGTCATTCCAAAACTATGCATACTCAAACGACTGGTTCCTGCTATTTTCCTCCAATTGAAAGTGCCAGCAATATTACTTAAATAGTTTTTAAATTCAGGATGATTGTCCAATTCTGCAGATATTTTTTTTACAATTTTGTCTACTCCGTTTACATTTGTAATCATTATTTTTTGATTGATTAGTTTTGGACACCAAACAATTTGAACCAAACTTTTTTCAACTTCTACCTTACTATTACCATATATTTTTTTGAAAAATGCTTCGTTGCGAATTCGTCCAGCATCATTTATATTTCCTAATTTATAAATATAAAAAAATTGATCTTCAATATCTGGATTATCTATAATTTCTTGAGTCGATTTCTTAATTTTGTCATCATAAATCAAAGTGGAACCATCTTTAAAAAATAATTTATTTTCTTTAAAATTAATAATTTGTGGATAAAATTTTATTAATTTCTTTACGTTTTGAGGAATGCTTTGACAAAACCCATATTGAAAAAATAAAAATAAAATCAGTAGTTTTTTCATTTTAAAAACGTTTCAATTCAGATGATTTGAATGTCCATTCTGGCGTTTCCAATGTTGGCAATGAATTGATAGCATACCAACAAACCTTATTGTTACTACTAATACTAGGATTTAATAAAATCTGTAATTCTTGCGCAGGCATATAACTTTGTGCTAAAAGCATTAGTTTTTGATTATTTTTAGGATTTATAGCCATATCAACTACAATAACTGCGTGACCAGGAAATCCACCTTTAATAAAAACATCACCAATTTGGATATCAGAAACTTCAATAGATTTTAATTCTTTGGACAAAGAAGCCGTTCCTGCATAATTAAAAACCATTTCCAAGTATTTCCAATAATCTTGTGGACTGTCTGATGCTTTGGCCGTTTTTACCCAAGACGTTTTATTCCCTTTTACGGCAATTCTGTAACCTTGACGCCATTTATTATAATCAATTCTAAATCCATTGGTAAAGTTAAAATGAATTTTATCGTACTGTTTTTGACTGTAAAAATAATCCGCTCGAAGTCGCATTACGGCATCAGCACATTGGTGTAAATCTTTTTTTCCGATAGGTAAATTGATTACTGCATCATAAATATTGTTATTGGATTTTGTGCTTCCGTTATAATATTTTACTAACGATCCTGCAGGTTTTAAAGGTAAATTACGCAAATAATCTCCAAATGAGTTTTTGGCTTCTTTGGTTCTTTCGTAACCTGAAGGAACATAAAATCGATCTTTTATTGTCATACCTTCAACATTATTTAATTTTTCGTTTTTAAAACTAAAAAACAAAAATGAAGAAATTAAAACCGTCAAGATTGAAACTATTGCTATTCTCATAATTCTTAATTTTAAATTTTAAATTAATTACAGCATTCCATTGTATTTTCTTGTAAACCATTCAGTTGACAACGAAATAGCCAAAATAATAAGTAACCAAATCGAATCTATCAACGGAGATTTTTTAATAATTTCCTTTTGAATTGCAGGAAAACTTTCTTTTTTGAGTAATTCATCAATTAATTGATTCACTTGTTTTGGATAAAAAACCTTCGCATTGGTATTTACGGCCAACTGATTTAAACGAGCTACATCAGGATTTATGGCTTGTTTTTCTATTTCAAAATCTAAAACCTCAAAATTACTTGAATAGGAAGCTTTCGAATTGTTTTCTTTGACAGTAAAACTATAATTACCAGCATCCAACCCTTCCAAATTTACTTTATATTCGCCATTTCCTTTCAAAAAATCATAAATTTTTGAAATATTGGTTTTTTTATTCTTAAGTTGAATTGTTAATCGGGCATTTTCTTCAAACTCATAATTTTTATTAAAATATTGTGCCGATATTTCTATATTTTCACCAGAATTATAAAAACTTTCGTTGGTAACAATTAATGATTTTTTAGCAGCGTTTGAAGCTAAAAATTGAATTGTTTTATCCATAAAAATATCAAATTCTTCAAATGATTTTGTTTTAACATGACATTCGACACGCCATTTCCAGATATTTTCACCAAAAAGATAAGCATTTCGTTTCATTCCGTTTTCGGCGAAAGCCAGCAATGGATTTTCGGTATCAATATTTCGAATTTGTGATTCTAATAATGTGGTTACGTTTCCTTTAATCAGAAAACGACCAAATGGATTTTCTAGTGGTGGAAATTGATCGAAACCTATATTGTCCAAAGAAAACGAATTAAATTGTGTGTTAAATTTTGCTGTAAAATCTTCCGATTGTCCAGACATTTCAAATTGAATTTGATCTTGCATTTCATTCAATAACTCATAATCTGTATTCAAACCTGTAATGGTAAAGGTGTTAATCTGTAATTTTTTATTTTGTTCTAAAATAGATTTAAATTCTGCGTTTGGTTGGTATAAAATTAAAACATTATAATCTTGTAATGATTTGATTTGCTTTGGATTGAATAAGCTTACTTTTCGTTGAACATTAGATTCTATAGCGCGTTTTATAGCACCCAAATCTGGATGATTTATAGCAGAAATTATAGCGATTTCTGAACGTTCATCGATAATTTCAACTGCAAAATTCTTTGTATTATTGTATTTGTTTTTTTCATTTTCTGAAGAAGAAACAATCGCTTTAAAAGTTTGAACTCCTACTCTATTGGCATTTAGTAAAACCGATAATTGTTGCGTTTTTTTATTGGCTGAAAATGAAACCGTTTGTTTATGGATCGTCGAATTTCCTTGTAGAATACTAAAATTGGCATTAATAGCCTTACTACCATTATATTGAAGAAAAACTTCTACCGGAAATTTATTTTTCAGAAATGCATATTTATTTACATTTAACTGATTTATTTTTAAATCAAGAAAGGAAGTTGTGTCGCCTAAAACTAGCGGATAAACCTGATTATTCTGCGGAAAAGAATACACATAATCATTCCCAATAGTCTGATTTCCATCGGATAATAAAACAATAGGAAAATTTTTATTTCTATATAATTGCTTTAAATTTTGGGCAACTTTATGAATATTGGATTGTTTACCTTTAAAATCTAATGGGTTTTCTGAATAAAAATCATCATCAAAAGTATATAGCTTCACATCATATTTGTCTTTTAACTTTGTATTTTCAGATAATTTTTGTGACAGTTCTTTTGCCAAATTATCTTGTTTTAATTCTGCAATTGATTGGGAATTATCAACAACTATTGGCAGCGGCGTTTTGCTAGTTTCGTATGTTTTTCTAGCTATTATTGGATTGATTAGTAATAAAAGAATGCAAAAAATTGATATAAAACGGAGGATAGACAAAAAAATGGTGATTTTAATGTAACCTTTATTTTTATAAAAGTATTGATAAAACGACAAACCAATAGCAATTACTAAAGAAAGCAATATTAATAGGATTGTGTCTGTAGTCATTTTGAGTATAAAATTTAATACCTCGTAGAGGTAAACTGTTTGTAGAAAAAAACATGTATTTAAAAAAAAGCTCCAGAGGAGCGACCTGTGTACTATTCAATCCATTCAAATAAATATTTGACATCATATTCAACTTCAAATTTAATTAAAAATTCAAAATATTCTTCTTTAAATGTTTTCTTTTTATGGTGTTGTGGTTGATTCAAAATATAATCAACCACATTCAATGATTGAGATTTGGAATAAGAAAAGGCTCCAAACCCTGTTTGCCAGGAAAAGTCTTTTACGAATTCCTTTTCTTTTATAAAAGATGAAGAATTGGATTTTATATCTCTTACTAAATCAGAAATTGCAATGTCGGGTTTCATACTGACCAAAATATGGGTATGATCCGGCATACAATAAATGGCATATAATTTTTGCTTCTTTTCGGCAATTATTCCTGAAATATATTTTTGCAATTCTTCTCTAAATTTTTCTTTAATAAATGATTGTCTGCCT
>NZ_JANLVD010000137.1:0-6494 GCF_031363805.1 Flavobacterium sp.
GTACGTCCAAAGTCAAATATATTTGATTTCCCCGCACCCTGAAACTGCCAGTTTTGTTCTATAAAAACTTCAAATACACACTTTTGAACATTGGCTTCTTGGAGTACTTGTGTTTTTGAATTTAATTTATGGGTAGACAAATAGCCTGTTTGCGCTCCACTTGGTGGTTTGGTTTGTGGTTTGCTTTCTGGTTTGAAAGTTACTACATCTACTTTTCGGGTAAAGCGTTTGAGTGGTTTAAGGTCTAAACTTTGTATAACTTGACCATCGCTGTCTTTTTTAATTGGAGTTGGTGTTAAATCTGCATTTGTCATCGCAGTATCACGAAGTTGCACTTCTATATATTGGTCAAACAGCGCTTCGGTGTAGATGTGCAAATAGACTGTTGAACCGTATGCTACTGGTTTGGTAATTTTATTTTCATCTCTGTCTTTCCATTCGGCAGCAATAATTTTAGGAATGCCTGTAGCCTGTACATAAATTCCATCGCCTGCACTTCCTGTGGGTGGGTCTGCAACTACAGGTGGTTTGGCATCTTTATTTTCCGATCGAAAGGCTTCCAACCAACACAACCCACCACCTTCAAGAAACTTTGGAAAACTAATTTTAAGTAAATTTAATCCACTCCTGAAATTGGCTTGTGCCTCACTTGTTATTAGTTCATTTGCTTTGTAATTGTATTTTTTTCCTTTGCTCACTATTTGCCAGCACCACTCTACATCTGCATAAGTTTTGGCTTCAATGCTATCTGTACTTTCTATGGCAACACTAAAATCACCTGCTTGTTTTAAAATTAGACTTGATTGACCTTTATCATATTTGGCATCGCTCGGTGGTGCTAATAATTTTATTTTTAATTTTTGGCTCATAATTTCGTTTGTTTATTTGCTTTCAATTATTCTTATTCCTCTTTCCACATCCATATTAAATCCTGGCAATAATTGATTTAAAGTTTCAGGATTGCTGCTTTCGGCATTTTTTTTGGTCATAGCTGCTGTTTGCCCATGGTTTTTAATGGAAATGCAGTCTGGTCCTCCTATTGGGCAAGTGCCTTTGCTACTTTCTAGAAGTGGATTGCCTTTGTTTTCTTCGTAGGTTACTTTTTCGTAAAATCCAGTCCATTGCGTAATGATGGCTTGACAAGGCAAATAGCCAGAACTAGAGGGTTGCATTTTGCATTTGCCAAAAGTATTTTTTTCCAAAGTTTTACCAATATCTTTATTTGTGGCTACCAGTTTTTCTTCGCCTTCATCGTTGGCAAAGTGCATGGTTTGAGTTTTTACCTTCAATACATCTGTTTGGGGAGATTCGCTAAACTTGCATTGGCAAGTCGCGCTTTGTACTACGTAATGTTTTTCAGCCATGTTTTAGTTTTGTTTAATAATTCGATATTTTTGTAAAAATAAGTTTTTACTGCTTAACTTGTTAATTTTAAAGATGTTATTTGTCTACAATTCGCAAATTTCAACAATTGTAGTTTTACTATTATTTTTATCGATCTTGGTTTTAAAATTTGCCGTTATCAAAAAAACACTCCTATCTGTAGCGTTCAAAGAATATTCTATTTCCAATTCAGATTCAATGGGTGAAAATGTGACATTTGATAATTCATATTTCAGAACGCTATCTCCATTCAATACTTCATCAATTGTTCTATTATCTGTAGCTTTACCTTTGGCATTAATTATAATTTTGTTGGTGGGCGAGCAGTTTTCATTTATGGTGTGGATGGCTTCGAACTTGGCAGACTTGTCGCCAAAAATAGGATAATCTCTTTGTACCAAACGGCTTAAAGCATCTGTGTAACTTATGTATAATGGTGAAAAAAACAGAGTGAAAAACCAATTTTTATATAGCGATTGTAGTAGTTGATTTTCGTCTAGTACTATTACATCTACAGCATCAATTATTTTTTGAACAGTTTCTCCATTATAATATTCTTTTATATTTTCCTTTTCAGACAGCCAGCGCTTTTTGATGTATTTATAATTTACAATACCAGAAATTTGTCCGTATTTATTTATATTGAGTTGCAATGGATATAGTGTTTGCCCTGCTCTGTACAGTAAGTTTTCAATTTTGGAGTCAGGTACAGTATTGTTAATAAAAACTTGTTTCTGATTGATTTCAAAAATAAAGTGTTGATTTTTATGATCAATACATTCCACTTCTATTTCGTAGTGAATGTTCGTTTTCAATATGTTATTTTCTAAACTTTTAATCAGAATACCATAGTTTTTTATAGTTTTAAAAAGTGTCAGATTAATTTCATGATTATTTATAAAGGGAACTTTGTTCATATAGAGTATTGTTTTCAGAAAATGCTATGCAAATTTAGATAAATAACCTCAATCATATGCTTTTTATACCATCAACTGTTGTAGACAGCTTAAACTAATATGGTTTAGGCTATTTACAGTTGAGAATTATATAAACTGCATATTGTTTAGACTGTCTACAGTTGACAATGGAGTAAACTACATGTAGTTTAGACTGCCTACAATAAACAATGGCTTTTTTAAACCTAGTTTGCTCTGTTTACTATAAACAATGAGATGTGTTTTTTATAAAAAAATGTAGTTTCATGAAAAAATATTCACAAAGTATTTGATGTTAACTATTTTTGAATACTTTTGAATTCTAACAAAAAATTATTTTATGAAACTTTACACGTTAAACGTTGCACGTTTGCAGTACCTAGAAACTGGACAATTTATTATTCGTTTTTTAACAGATTTTGAAAGCTTAAATCTAGATGCAGCCACAGATCCAGAATTTAAAAGCCTTTATGACAGCTTAAAAACCCAATCGCCAATATATGATTTGGCTTTAATGCAGATAAGAGCCAAAGCCGAAACGGAACTACTGATTGCTCAAGACGATATTCGCGACAAAAAATTGGGTACATTACGCCGTGCCATTGGGGTTTATAGATATAGCGATGAGCCAGCGGAACAAGCTGCTTACAACTTACTAAAAATATTGCTTACTGTTTATAAAAATATTGAAACGGCTAATTTTGAAGCCGAAAGCTTGGGTCTTGCCAATCTGGTTGCAGAGTTCCGAAACGCTACTTACTTGCCAGCGGTACAAACTTTGGGACTTACCACGCATGTGAATAATTTGGAAACGGCAAACAATAATTTCAAAACTACGTTCAACACCCGCTCCACTACGACTATAAACACTGCGGTGTATGATACCAAATTGCTCAGAAAAAATATTTTGGCAACTTACAAAGATTTGGCAGAATATGTATTTGTCATGGCAAAGCGCAAAAACACTGCTTTTTTTGTAGATACTTTTACTGTTGTTAATAATGGTAGAAAATATTTTGCAGATATATTGGCTAGGCGTTTGGGTAATGGTGGTGATGTACCACCAACAGTTTAAAAAATAAATATTATGATTTATATAGCTATTATTGCTCTAATTATTAATTTTTTTAATGTTTGGATGAATTATTATAAAAGTAAAGAAACATATTTGCCTGCACTTCAAAAATTAGGAGCGACTGTGAATGCTTATAATAATAATCATTATTTTAAACTTTTTATAAATATTATACTTACTTCTGTGACACTTGTATTAATTTATATTGTTTTCGCAACCTGTTTTAGTATTTGGGTTATACAGTTCAAGCAATCGATAGTTGGTTTGTTTATTGCATTGACGCTGTTTTCATTGTTAACTATAGGGTGCATTTATTATTACACAATTAATAATGATAGTATATATTCGGAAGAAGGGAATTAGAAAAATCAAAAACGCTAGTATTACTGGCGTTTTTTTTTTGTGAAAGATAAAAGTTGTCTATTGCCGAAGTAAGTTTATAAAAAAGTTTAACAAAATACGGTTTCCCGTAATTTATATTGTATCGAAAAAATTACCTTTGAAAAACAGGTATAAATACAGGGAGGGTTTGAGGTGTTTTGGTTTATATTTGGGATGATATTATATATTGACAATCAATGGTAATTTGGTAGGTGTGAAATTGAAAGTACCCAATATAACAAGTTTATAAAATGTTGATAATCAAAAATAAGTAATGACAATAAATAATAAGATTTGGTATGATTTAGTTCATACAAAATTTGGAGATGAATATTTGATACTATATTTGCGAAGACAAAGAACATATCGTAAGTGGTTTAAGGTATTAACTCTTCTCTTTTCAGCAAGTGGTATATTTAGTGCGTTTCAATTAGCTCAGATTCCAACAATTATTTCTTGCGCTCTAATAGGTTTGGTTCAATTAGCTACTAGTATTGAAAACTTTATCATTCATTCAGAAGATGATCTAGATAATTTGAGTAAATTAAGAATGTTATATTACGAAAGACTCATAAGACTTGAAGAATTATATCATTCATATTTAAATGATAAAATTCTAGATCAAGAAGCCAGCGAAGAGTTTTTCAATCTCAGAAAGTCTGGAAAAGATATTGAGGAAATGGACAATAAATTAAACGTTAGAAAATTTAATAAGCTCACAAAAATTGCAGATATTACTACAAATAATTATTTAAAAACATATTATTATGAATAATGATGAAAAACAACGGTCAAGTCAAAATGGTCAACGTTACGAAAGACAAGAAAGAACCAAAAGAGATTCGCATGGCGAATTAATTAAAGGAAATGTTCCAAGAATGGAAAATCCACCTGAACCGCCAAAGAAAAAGTAAAATATTACATTTAATCCCAGTTTAAGAAACGTAAAGTTTTTTTGCTACCCTAAATTTCAATTTCATCAAAAAGTGTAATTTTAAGCAGAACTACGCCTGTCTATAAACTATAGCAACCAGTATTTGGGAATACTTTGATGGTCACGTATCTCTCAATTTTTAACTTTATATTGTTTTATCCGTGGTTTTGATGTCGTAAACATTTACAAGTTGATAAGTTTTTTAATAGCGAAAATTTTATCTTCAAAATCGCCAACTTCTTACAGCTAAAAACTTTATGAAACATAAATTAAAACATGAATACAGAATATTATATAATAAATAAAAATATTTGCCTTGATAGTAATCAATGGTCAATTTTAATTGGTGGAATTGGAGTATTCCTAACTTTATTTGGTTTTATTGTTGCCTTTAGAATATATAGAAGGCAAAAATTAGATGATGCTACTGACGCCTTTGTTTTTTTTCAAGCATTTTTACCAATATTAAAAGATTCAATAATTGATACTATTGAACATTTAAATCAATTTCATACATCCTTAAATGACCCAAACGATAACTTTATTACTCCCATTTTTAACTCTTCCTTAAGCGATAGATTTTTGAGTAGAATAAATATTGTCGATTTGAATCGTCATTATCTTTTATGTAAAAAATCTAAATATGACACTTTCAAAAATTTCATAACTAATTCTAATTTTATTGGAGACTATTTAAATTATTTCACTACTGAAATAGATTTTTTTCGACAACATTATAAGGAAAAAGAACAAATATATTCTGATTGGCAGCTGTTACGATCTAATAAGTTTTTCACTTCAGTATATGACAAGGATGAAAATAGACAATATAAAACTTTTTACGCTAATTGGGTTGAAGAATTAAGTCGAGATAATGAAGTTTTTGAATTCAATAAGGAAGGATTTCCTCAATCTGTTATTAGTAGAAAATTACTTGTGGAAAAGCACATAAATAAGTTACGCTATGAAATATTCCCCTTTATTCCGCAAAGTGAAAAAGCTAACGAAATTAATCTTATTGCAAATAAAATTGTTATGGCTTATGAAGATATTACAGCATTTAAGCTTAGAATGAGTTCAAGTATTTCCAAAGACATTGATAAATTTAACGAAATTTTAGATGAGGTCAATACATTATTGAAATAAATTGACAATTCGACCTGGCAGATATGCCACAATCGATAGCACAGAGTTTAATTCTGTGCTCATAATCTGACCTCGAAAATAGCCGTAATCCTTAAATTTGACACCTTGAATATCGTTTACTCTCCACTAGCCATGATTGAAGTGGAAATTTTGCAGGAAAAAATAATATTATTTTCTTGACCATAAGAGCGACCAAAGGAAGCTCCTTTTGAGCAATGAAAATAAATTATTTTGAGAGATTGCTTCGTTCCTCGCAACGACAAATTGAAACGGAAAGCAGGACACGAGCTGCAAGCAAACTGACGAAGTAATGGCTTCAAAAAAATTATTTACCAGAACTGGTGGCTATTACAAATTTTAAATTGTTCTTCACTCCTATTTGCAATACATCGACCAAATCCTGAACCTGCAAGTTAAAAGGTATTCTAACCACAACCGATTGGTCTTTGGTTTCACCGAGTTTTGATAATAAAGTGGCTTCCAATTCGTCGAATGAAACTTCTTGTTTGTCCAGATAAAATTTCTTTTCGGCAGTTACAGAAAGTGTGATGTGTTGCTTGTTGGTTTTTTCGTTATTCTTGGCTTTTGGCAATGTCATTTTTATAACATTTGGGTTTGCCAATGTGGATATAATGAGAAA
>NZ_JANLVD010000170.1:0-1610 GCF_031363805.1 Flavobacterium sp.
AAGCTTGTTGGTTTTTGAAAAACTTCACTATATTCAAAAAATAAACCTCGCTTAAAATAGCTTAAACGAGGTTGCTTTTTATAGATTATTTAGAGATTCAGACTTTTGGAGAGGTTGTGCAACGGTCACCGCTGTTGTGTGCTGTTTTAATTTTTACTTCATTAATTCTTCTATTAGAAATTCCATTATCGTCGGTTTGTCTTTAAGATAGACTTGCCCTCGAATTGAGTCGCTAGATTTAATTTTAATTTTTTCGTTTGTTAAACTAACATTTTGCAACCATAAATGAATTTGAGTGTTTTCGGCAGTTCCAATTTGTTTTCTTGTTATATTATTTGTTTGCTTATCTGTAATATTAAAGAAAATTGGACATTCCTCTTCTAAACTTTTTGAAAAGTATGTTATTTTTAAAGTATATTTATTATTTTCAACCGTTTTATATAATAATTCTGTATCAAAATCCTTTTCTTTTATGTGATTAATTACGTTATCAATTTTTGTGATATCTAGTTTGTCTATTGTTGCAATATCTTTAAGTCCTGTTACGAATAAATCAAAAACGACTTGTTTTTTTTCTGTTTCTTTTAATGTTTGAAATTCGTCAAATTCAATTAATGCTAGTCCATTCACATACCAATCTTCAATCGAAAATGAATTTTTAAGAGCATCTTCCATATTAGTTGCCACTTGAATATAGAGATGATGATAAGTTGGACACATTAATTTTTCTCTAGTTAAAAGATTATGAAAAATTTCGGTGTAAATATAGTCATATGGATAAAGCGCTTTTAATGGAAGACTATTGTAATAAATTCTCAAATCTCTTATTAGTTTGTCTTTTGGTTTACTTTCGTTTTTTCTCTTTTCTCTTAAATCTAATGCTCTTTCTAAAGTATTATTTGCAACTTTAACTTTTTGATTAGTATTAATTTTATTTAAAAAGTTTGAATCAATATTTTGTTTTATTTCATTTAAAACATTCTTGAAAATCTGATATTCAAAAATATCTTCTTTTTTAATTTTAGAATTAATAATTTCTCCTGCTTCTAAAAATTTTTCAACAACAATTTTTCCAAGTTCGGTTTCGGATATGTTTTTGAAACTTGGATCAATATCAAATTTGTGTTCATATTCTTTTTGGTCTTCTTTATCAAAATGTTCTGAAAATTCAGGTGCTTTTAATGTTATTTCTATTTTTTTATTCTTTCTGTTTAATCTTGAATATGGAAATGAGTCATAATATTTTTTAAAAGTTATTTCCATACCAATAACACCAGGTAATACATACATTGGTGGATAAGCAAAATTTAGCCATAACTCTTCAAAAGAAGTTTTGAATTTCGCTTTTTTCAATTCGATTTCGATAAATTCACTAAAATAACGTAAATTACCATTTAGTTTTCCTCCTGAACGTCCCGCTGTATTTGGCGATAAATGTATTTTCATTTCTTTTAGTTTTCTGTTGCTCAAAAATAGCACACAACGTCTCGTGGCTTGGCGTCAGTTGGGGATTTGGTTAGCCAAATGTATAAATTAAAGACCGAACTTCAAAGTACAAAACCAACTTTAAAGTTTGCCTAAAACCCCAATTGCGCCAAACCGCTGTTATG
>NZ_JANLVD010000175.1:0-2235 GCF_031363805.1 Flavobacterium sp.
TTTTGCCAAGATTCATGAATATTTACTTGCATTTTATATTTTTTATCAAAAATATAAAATCTATATCAATTATGCGTTTAAACATTTGTAACTTTGTTTTATTCTAAATATATCAATGATTTCAATTACCGAAAAAACACTTCAAGACTTACAATTTTCAACCGTTTTAGAAACCGTATCCAACATTTGTAACACAGATATTGGCAAACAAAAAGCTTTGGAAATCAAACCTTTCCAAGACGAACAAAGTTTGATGACAGCGTTGTATCAAACCTCGGAATATGTATCTTCTTTTCAAAACAATAATGCCATTCCAAATCATGGTTTTGACGCCATTTCGCACGAAATTAGATTTTTGGCTATTGAAGATAGCTTCCTGGAAGTAGGCAGTTTTAGAAAAATTACCACATTATCCGAAACTACTAATGTTCAATTACAATATTTTAAAAAATTTGAAGAATACTATCCAAATCTATATAAAAAATCTAGTCAAATTGAATTCACAAAAGTAATTATCAATTCTATTGACGATGTGGTTGACAAATATGGAGAAATAAAAGACAATGCATCGCCTGATTTATTAAATATTCGAAGAGATATAAATGCGGTTCGAGGCAAAGTGAACCAAAGTTTTGGTATGGCATTGAGCCAATACAATAGTTTAGGTTATTTGGACGATATTAAAGAAAGTTTTGTAAATAATCGTAGAGTTCTGGCTGTTTTAGCCATGTACCGCCGAAAGGTAAAAGGCACTATTTTAGGAAGCTCAAAAACGGGCAGTTTGGCTTTTATTGAACCCGAAGCTACCTTGCGATATTCGAGAGAATTGAGTAATTTGGAATATGAAGAAAAAGAAGAAATCACCCGTATTTTAAAACAATTAACCAATACGATTAGACCCTTTCTTCCTTTAATAATTCAGTACCAGGATTTTTTGAGCGATATAGATGTTATCGCTGCCAAAGCGAAATATGCCAATAAAATCAATGGAATTTTACCCAATATAACCAAAGAGCGCAGGGTCTATTTTAAAGATGCCTTCCACCCTATTTTATATTTAAACAACAAAGCAAGCAACGAAATTACGCATTCTCAAACGATTGAATTTAACTTAGAAAATAGAATTATAGTTATTTCTGGACCGAATGCGGGCGGAAAAACCATTTCATTAAAAACAGTAGGATTATTGCAATTGATGTTACAATCAGCTTTATTAATTCCTGTTCATGAACGCAGTGAAACTTGCTTGTTTGATAGGATTCTGACAGATATTGGCGACAATCAATCTATCGAAAATCATTTGAGTACATATAGTTACCGATTAAAAAATATGAACTATTTTTTAAAAAAGTGTAATGCCAAAACATTATTTTTAATTGATGAATTTGGGACAGGCTCAGATCCAGATTTGGGTGGCGCATTAGCAGAAATTTTTTTAGAAGAATTTTACCACCGTGAAGCTTTTGGAATTATAACTACACATTATACAAATTTAAAAATACTGGCAAATGAATTGCCTTTTGCAACTAATGCCAACATGCTTTTTGATGAAAAATCACTGGAGCCGATGTATAAACTGGCTTTAGGTCAGGCAGGAAGTTCTTTCACATTTGAAGTAGCTCAAAAAAACGGTATTCCTTTTGGTTTAATAAACAGAGCCAAAAAGAAAATTGAAACTGGAAAAGTACGTTTTGATAAAACCATTGCTAATCTGCAAAAAGAACGCTCCAAAATGGAGAAAACTGCGATGACTTTGAAAGAAGAAGAAACCAAAGCGCGAGAAGAAAGTAAAAAAATGGAAACCATTAATGCTAAAGTCAAACAAAAACTAGAAAACTACCAAGAACTTTACGATAGCAATCAAAAAACGATTTATTTAGGTCAGAAAATTGAAGCCATTTCAGAAAAATATTTCAACAATAAAAATAAGAAAGAACTTTTGGGTGAATTTTTAAAAGTAATTGAAATTGAAAATTCCAAACGCAAAAAAGCAACTGCCAAAGAAATTGTTGTTCAAAAAGAAAAGGAAAAAGAAATTATCAAAGAAGTCACGGTTCAAGTCGATGAAATTCGAGCAGAAAAAAAAGAAAAAAAACTTAAAGCAACGCTCGTACCAGAAAAACCAAAAGTAATTTTGAAAGTTGGAGATAGAGTAAAAATGTTCGATGGCAGAGCAATTGGAAGTATCGATAAGATAGAAAAAAATAAGGCTATTGTAAATTATGGATTGTTTAC
>NZ_JANLVD010000210.1:0-10737 GCF_031363805.1 Flavobacterium sp.
TCCAAAATAGGATCCTAGAGTACTTCCAAGATCTATATTGCCTTCAGGCAAACCAAAATCATAAATTACTTTTACATAAATTAAGGTTGGGATTATGGCAATTATTAGCAATAAAAAAGCGCCAAGAAATTTGCCATTTACAATTTCCCAAAGCGATAATGGCTTGGTAAGCAACAACTCCATGGTTCCTTGTTTTTTTTCGTCTGAAAAGCTACGCATAGTAACTGCTGGAATTAAAAAAAGCATGATCCACGGTGCAATGGTAAAAAACGGAGTAATATCGGCGAAGCCAGAATTTAGAATATTATAATTCCCTTCAAAAACCCACAAAAACAGTCCGCTTATGAGTAAGAAAATGGCAATGACCAAATAACCAATGGGTGACCCAAAAAAGGATTGAAATTCTTTAAATAATATGGCTTTCATTTTTTAATTTGATTATTCGATTATTCGATTGTTCGATAATTCGATTGTTCGATTGTTTGATAGTTTATTTATTTTTAATTCGTAATTCGTAATTCGTAATTCGTAATTTTTAATTCGTAATTATTTTAAAGAGGCCAGTTTGTCGACGCTCCAAGCTTCGGGTTTGTCATTGAACAGTTTTTTTGTAAAATTCCAAACATCATAAAAAAGTTCAGAGTTTCTGTAATTTTCTAGATCGCCCTCAGTTTCCCAATAACTGTAGGTAAAAAAAATACATTTGTTATTCTTGTCTTGGTACAATTCTAGAAAACGATTTCCTTCAGCATTTCGTATTTTTTCTTTCATCAATTCGAAGTTTTCTAGAAAAGCTGGAATATTTTCTTCGTGAAAGCTTAATTTTACTATTCTTACGAACATGGGATTTTATATTTTAGTAATTAGTAATTAGTAATTAGTAATTAGTTATATGATATTCACTACTGTACACTGATTACTGATTAATGAACACTACATTTACTACATCTCGATATTTCAATCCTAAAAGTGACCTTGCAGAACCCACCGTATTGGGATTGCTTCTGTAAATGGCAATTTCTAAAAAGCCAGCTTCATTAAATAATGCTAATTTTTCGCCCTCATAATCTTTTAATGTGTATTTTTCAGAAACTTTGAAATCAGAATAATTGTTGTGTATTTTTTTGATGTTTTTGGTTCCAAATTTAACTTCAAATGATCGATTTTTACCAACATCTTGAAACATCTTTTTTGTAATGTTGGTTACACAATTTCCAAAATGATCCGTGTAAATCACGCAGCCTTTGATACTATTCAAATCTGAAGCCATGACAGCTTGCAACTCGTTTACTATTTTAATGGACGATATTTCTTTTCCAATGACATTCAAATTGCCACCTTTTGCTAAATGGCAAGCTACTTTTACAAAAACATCCAAATCTGTTGCACCATCGGGCAAGCGATTGTGAATATTGATTTCTACTATTTTTTGAGGAAGCAATTTTTGTGTCAGAATACTCAAAATTCCATTGTCGGCACACACAAAAAACTGATCGTTCCATTGCATGGCAATGTGCTTATTTTCTTTGGTTAATTCATGATCAACTCCAATTAAATGAACCGTATTTTTAGGAAAATCTTTGTATGAAGCATTGACAATGTAACTGGCTTCTGAGATATTGAATAAGTCAATATGATGTGTAATATCAATAATTTGAACTTCTGGAAACTCGGAAATTAATTTACCTTTCAAAGCACCTACAAAGTGGTCTTTTAGTCCAAAATCTGTTGTTAAGGTAATTATTGACATCATTTTGTTTATAACTAATCGGGAATTGCTTCTTTTAATTTATTAAATTTGAGAGATGCAAAGCTAACTTATTTTTTTAATTTAATCTTACTGCTTTTGAACGAACGAATCATTGAATTACACGACATTGCTCCAAAAGAATTTTGGGGCGCACAGGATTCTCATTTAGAGACAATTAAAAGGTATTATCCAAAGCTAAAAATTGTAGCTCGAGGAACAACCTTAAAGGCTTTTGGCGAAAAAGCAGAACTGGATGAGTTTGAAAAACGTTTTAACAGATTGATGGTTCATTTTACACGCTACAATAATATTGATACCAACGTCATAGATCGAGTTATTTTGAATGATTCTCGTGAAGACCAGCGAATGGCAGACCACGACAAAATTTTGGTTCATGGAATAGGAGGGAAGCTCATTAAAGCTATGACGCCAAATCAACAATTGTTGGTAGACAGTATCAATAAAAATGATATGGTTTTTGCCGTTGGACCAGCAGGAACAGGAAAAACTTATACTGGAGTTGCTATGGCAGTAAAAGCTTTGAAAGAGAAGCAAGTCAAGCGTATCGTGCTTACACGACCAGCGGTTGAAGCGGGTGAAAACTTAGGATTTTTACCAGGTGATTTGAAAGAAAAACTAGATCCTTATATGCAACCTTTATATGACGCTTTGCGCGACATGTTGCCACCACAAACTTTGGAAGACTATATTTTAAAAGGCATTATTCAAATTGCGCCTTTGGCATTTATGCGTGGTAGAACGCTAGACAATGCATTTGTAATTTTGGACGAAGCACAGAATACAACCCATTCTCAAATGAAAATGTTTTTGACTCGTATGGGAAAAAACGCCAAATTTATGATTACAGGCGATCCTGGGCAAGTCGATTTGCCAAGAAGAACGATTTCTGGACTCAAAGAAGCCATTCTGGTGCTTAAAGATATAGAAGGAATTGGTATTATTTATTTGGATGATAAAGATATTGTCCGACACCGACTGGTCAAAAAAGTGATTGATGCTTATAAGCAAATTGAGAATAATGATTGATAAAAAAACCGTTTGAATTAAAATTTGAACGGTTTTTTTTTGATGTGAGATTTCGATTGGATTTTGAATAAAAAAAATAGTTCACAATTTGTGAACTATTTTTTTGGTTTAAACAGCTGGCGGTGTATTATTTCCTCCACTACCATAACGATTGACGTGTAGTTTTTTTAACATTTTGCTAATGGTATATTCGTTTGCTTTGGCGGTGCCGTGGTAAACTGCTTTTCCTATACTGCACACATCTGTAATGTAGTCATTATATAATATGTCGAAAGTTGAACCATTATCATTGGTGAGCAATTGTCGTTGTTTTATAATATCTGTTTGCAAATTGCTTTTTTCTGTAAGGGCTTTGAAGCTTGTATCCAAAAGTGCTGGAAAATTGGACTTCATGGCTTTTGATGTAAGCAAAGCTTGGTTGCTGGCTACTACTTGCATTAATGATTTAATATCGACAAGTCCACCTTCTATATTACGTTTTTTTAAATTGGTAATTATGTCTTGTACCAAAGTTGTAGGTAAGGCAGCTTTTTGCACCACGATATTGAATATTTTGAGTGGTTTGTATAAATTATCGGCTAGTAGGTATAATTCTTTGGTTACTGTTTTTTGTTGTGTAAGCAGTACATCGGCTTTTTCAAGTTCTCTTACTTCTTCGGTGGTCGCTTTAAACAGGTTTAAAAATTCCACGGAATAAAAACTGTTTTCTGCTTCGATTTCGGCCTGGTCTCTTTCGAAGCTGGAAATAAGCATGTCAGCGAGGGGGACATATTCTTCTTGTTTGATTCTCATTAGTATATTTGTTTTAAGGTTACTTTTTGGTGCAAGTCTTACTTTGGGAGGTACTTGCCTTATTTAAGTTGGTACTTGTGTTACTTCGGTCGGTACTTGTCTTACTATCATTAGTACTTGGCTTACTTCGGTCGGTACTTGTCTTACTTGGATTGGTACTTATCTTACTTTGTTTGGTACTTGTGTTACTTTGGTTGGTGCATGGGTTACTAATTTTAACATTACATTTTATTTTTTATTTCCAATAATAATTCATCTAATGAAATTTCTAAACCTGCACAAATTTCCAAAAGATAAATATATGACGGATTAAACTCTCCCGTTTCAACTTTGTGAATTGATTGTTGGTCTTTAAAAATTTTTAAACCTAATTTTGCTTGAGACAGTCCTTTTCTAATTCGTACTTCACGAATTTGCTGTCCTAACTTTTGTAACTCACTTGATTTGTCCACCAATTTATTTTTGTGGAAAATTCAGATTTATTGACTTAAATATTAACATACAACAATATGTTAATTAAATTATTTTTGTATGTTTGTCAAAATTAAATTTGTAAGAAATTAAACTTTAACAAAATACGCGGGATAACCGTAAAATGTTTTTGTGGGTTTATTGTATACTTGCAAAAACTAAAACTAAAAAATGGCAGTTAAAGCAATACTAGAAATAGAGGGGAAAAAATTTAACATTCAAGAATTTAATTACAAACTCGAGCAAGCAGCAAACCACATAGGTTATCCTTGTGGCAATGTTTCTGGTGGACATATAATATTGGTTTTGGAGTCTGACAAAGACATTACAGCTTTTGACTGGACAAAGAGCCATGATGTGCAGAAGAAAGGCACCATTACTTTTTATAACCAAGATGGGATAAGTATATTTAAAAAACTAGGATTTCAAGAAGCTTATTGCTTTCTTTATAAAGAAGAATTTGATAGCAATGGCAAATTTGCAATGCGCCATACTATCGAGATATCGCCTGGAAATAGCAATTACCAAGGTTCTAATTTTACAAAAGACTGGAGCAAACCTCAAATTGATATGAAAAATGCAAGTACTTTTGTGGAGGAAGATAAAGAAGAAGAGAAAAAAGTAACCGTTTTATTTGATGCCAATAGTAGCGATGTAAAAAATGGTAAATTTGGTTTTGATAAATTTGATCCTAATTTTAAAAATAATTATACTGGAAAAGATTTCACTAAATTTGAAAACGAATACAATCCAATCCAAGTAAATGGAGAAAAATATTTTCCAGTATGGGTTAGTATGAGAAAAGGACAAACCATATCTTTGAGTATTGAAAATATAAAGCGGAAAAACTACAAGTTATACAATGAAATTAAATTTGAAGCCAGCCCAGATTTTACATTTGAACCTGCCAATTTAAAAGATGTGAGTGAAGTACAAATTACTTGTAACAACTCTGGAAGTCAAGCTCAAATAAAAGTGGAGGGCGATGGTCAGTTAGTTGGAGCAATTAATGTATTTTATCCAGAAGTTAAAACCGTAAATTTAGATTGGCGATATGTTGAAATTACAGGTAACGAAGAAGATAAAAACGATTTAGTTAGAAAAATTAACAAAATTAAATTAATCGAGTTACTTAAAAAAGCTTTCAACCCGATGCTCATAGATTTTACCATAGAAAATGACAAACCTAAATTAGCTGATTTATCAAAAGAAAATTTGACAGGAGTTATTTATAAAATAGGTCAAACAGAATATATATTAAAAGGTCGTAAAGGTTCATTTGTAGCATTTGTAGAAAAGGCTTCCGTTCCGTCAGCAACAAATTTAACATTATATCTAGCAAATCGTGCGTGTATGGATAAAGCAAATGCAGAAGTTGAAGAAGGTAATATAGAAGTAGTAGCAGGATTTTCAGAAATAAATTCAGGCGTAGCCTATGGTATTTCAGCAAATTTGGAAGGAAAAATGCTACCCGAAGCGATTGCTCATGAAATTATGCACGCTTTGGGACTTGAGCATACTTTTGTAGAACAAAACTCTCATATTTTTGATGGTAAAAGTACAGATAACTACATGGATTATTCAGACACTAAAACATATACTTGGAAGTGGCAATGGGAAATAGCACGAAATAATAAACTTTTAAAATAATTACTATGAAAAAAATAATTTTTAATTTTACTTTTTTATTGTTTTCATTATTCATATTTGCTCAAAAAAGTGAATCAAAATGCAACTACAATGATTCCATTTTCAAACTTTTTCCAAACGAAATGACATTTGATATTGAAAAATATAAATCATATAATAACAAAGGAGAAGTTGTAATACTAGACAATGATAAATATTATTACACAATACAAATTGATTCAACAGAAATATCTTTTGTTAAATTAAATAAAGAATTAAAAATAGATAAAACTATATATTACTATCCAAATGGTAAAATTAAAAGAAATTATTTTTACTTCAAGCCATACGAAGAAAGTACCAGTAGTAAAATAGCAGTGTCAAAAAGATTTAATTTAGATGGCAGTATTCAGGAAATATATGATTATGATTATGGTTATAAAGTATGCTATGACGAGATTATACCAATAGTAAAAAAAATAATTGGCGCAAAAAAAATTAAAAAGTATGAACTTCAATTTAGTGTAGGCAGGTCAGATCTAAGTAGATTTCCAGACGGTAAAGCAAAATGGTTTATAAGTGTTACTGGAAATAAAAAATATCACGAAAAAATAAAACCAAGTAATAGTTACGATTATGTTATAGATGGAGTTACTGGAAAATTTCTTGGCATATTAAAACCTCAATGGGTTCCATAAAGGAGATGAAAACAAATTTATCAATTCTAATTTTATTGTTTTTCTGTTTTTCATCAAATAAACAATTACAATCTGTCTGAGTTGATGGTAATGTTATTATTATTTTAACGATTGAGATTTTAATTCTTATTTATATTCTAAATAGCATTCATTTTCTTTAAAATAAAAATTATCTTCCCATATTTTTTTATTTATGAATACATCGGTTGTTTCAATCAATAAATCATATTTTCTGTTTTGAACTTTAAAAATTTTATAGGCATGATTTAATTTATTTTTATCTTTATAAATTATAGAGTATTGTATTGTTGAAATATTTCTAGCTGATATTTCAAAGACCAAAAATTTAGGAGATTCGGATGTAAGTACTTTATAATCAATACGACTGAACATTTTGGGTGATAGTGGTTGTTTATTAAACTCGACAATACAGGTTCGAATTGAATCTACAGAAAGAAAGTTTTTATTATTTTCTCTCCTAATTTTCATTTTTCTTAGTTTATTGGAATTAACAACTCTAATGTTAGCGTCATATATTGAATAGTTACCACTCGGGGTAACTGCAAAACTAATATTATTGTCATTTTCAGGTACTATTACTACAGTAGGATAACCATCACCTAAAGTTTGTTTTATTGTTTCTCTTTGAGATAATACAAGTTTATTTTGAATTTTTACAGATTTTTGTATATTTTTTAATAAAGTATTTTGTTTTATTAATAGTAAACCAGTACTATCAACTACATTTTTTTGAAGCAATTTTATTGAATCAGTTTTAGCTTTCATTTCTTTATCATATAGTTCTTTTTGTTTTTCCTTGAAAAAGTTATATTTTTTTTCTAAATCTGCATCTTTTCTCGAATTAGCGTCTTTGTCACATTGTCTAAATAAAGATATTAAACCAAAAACTCCGATGATGATTGCAAAAGTAATAACAAGTTTTTTTCTATTTAGTGTATCTGAAATTGCAAGCGCAGTAGAAAGTATAAAATTAATCCAGTATAAATATATAATTCATAGGTCATATCAAATTGTTGTTTTTCTTAAAAATTTGCATTAGATTCGTGGTTTAACTTTTGAAATAGATGCCAACGTCCAAACTTACGCATAAATTTTAAATTATCTAATTTATAAATAAATACTGGTTGAAAAGTTTATAGGACGAGTGCTTTTGTATTATTGTATAAAACAATTTAATTCTTAAGGAAAATGAAAAATATGGTAATTGAAATTATTCTACAAGAAATAAAGTTTCTCCCGCATTAGGGATTAAGGCGATATCCTGTCATTGCGTTTAAATAATATGATTGTTTCGTCATGCTTCCTCGCAATGACAGATAAAGCCGAAAGCCCGACCAAAATAAAAAACTTGTTTTATTCATATTGTGAGTAAAACAAGTTTTTTGTTTTTGGGAATGCCATAATGATGAAACAATTTTATTTAATGATACTATCAACTATTTTTCCATTTTCAAAAATATTTATCTTTACTAATTTACCTCTTTCATTATAATATTTCCAATTTCCTGAATAATACCAATGCGCATTATTCTCTATATTATCTAATTTTGTGTATCCTTTTTGTTTTAATTTTCGATTTGGATAATAAAATTTGGTCAGACATTTATCATTCTTATAATTTTCTTTTCTATCCAATTTTCCATTGTAAATATATTTCCAAGATCCTGTTTGTTTCCCTTTATAATATTTCCCTTTTGAGATGTAAGGATAATCGAAAGTATCAATAGTTACCCATTTTCCTACTTGTATATTATTTTTTACTTCATTTATCTTTGTTTTACAACTTTGAATACTCAATACTAAATATGGAATTAATATTAAATAGAATAACTGATTAGTCATAAATTGATTTTTTTTTACCATCACCTTTTTAAAGAAAAGTTTCCTTTACTACTTTTTCCATTTTCTAATGCTACAGTAAACCAATAATCGTCAGCTGGCATTGGTGCGCCATTGAAAGTACCATCCCAGCCATTGGCTTCTATACTGAACTGTTTTAATAATTTGCCAAATCGATCAAAAACCGAAATTAATCCTTTGGGTTTGTATGATGCGCTGAGTCCTTTTAAATTCCAATATTCATGGTAACCATCGCCGTTTGGGGTGAAATATTTTGGTGCTCCCAGAACATTGGCTTCTTTTTCCGATATGCCACAACCATTTACATCTTTAACGTAAACGGTATGAATGCCAGCAGCTACATTTTCAAAAGTATTGCTTTCTTGATATGGACCATCTATAAAATCCAAACTATATAAATATTGATTGCTTGCGCCAGTTGCCGTAATTATTAATGTATTATTTTGTGATAAATCTTCAACATTGATATTGGTTATGGTGGCAATATCTGATTCGGTTACTTTTATAATTCTAGTTTTTACACATAAATTAACATTTTTTACAATTACTGAATAAGTGCCTTTTGCGTTTACTTCTATTTCAAAAGTTTTCTCACCAGTTGACCAAGCATAGGTATAATCTGTTGGCAGACCAGCCAATATTCCTGCGTTTAATTTTAAGGGTTCTGTAGCATTGAGACAATAAATATATTCATCGGTGATTTTAATATTGGGCAATCTGTATATTTCATAATTAATGATGCTTATTCCAGAACAACTGTTTCCTTCTTCGATTCTGGCATAAACAGTTTGAATGCCATAGGAAATCAGATTTTTAAATTGAGCAGGATTCAATATCGGATTTTGCTCCAATAATGCATCGTTCTGAGTGGAATAATAAGTCAGGGTTTGCGTTGGTGTGACAGTTATATTGGATAGTGTTAAATCTGAATTTATAAATCCGTCTTCCACGCCATCATTATCGCACTTTGATGGAATGGTATAATTTTGACTTATAATGACATTTACATTCAAGGTTAGCGTACTAAAACTGTAACATCCGGTTGTTGTGTTGGTTACTTTGGCAATTATTTGCTGCGGATTAGTTGTATTTGTATAGTTTGTGTTTAAAATATTCTGATTGCTTTGCGCGCTTGATGAATTGGGATAAAAAACAGTAGAAAAATTTGAATTGTTTCCTGTTAAAGAATTATTCGCTTCGTCTAGATTGAAAATGCTTATTCCATCTGGGTTGGTTCCTGTATCACATTGAACCAAGGTAGTATTTACAATTGCTGGCAGCGGATTTATTGCAAGTATTAAAATAGTTGAATACAATCCGCAGGAGTTACCAATTTTATCCAGTTTAACACGGAATTGGTAGCCGCTCATAGCATTTGTAACGCTTGAAATAACTAAAGAGTTGGTTGTAGTGTTGGAGTATGGAGGAACATTGGTAATATTGTTCCAATTCAAACCATTGTTTGTTGAAACTTCCCATTGATAAGTGTTTCCGCCATTGTCCACTAAAGCTATTACAGTAGCATTTTGCAATTCGCAAGTAGGTGGTAATTGCGGTTGTGTGGTAATGATTATTGGAGCGGCAGTTACATAGTTGGCGTTGGGTGTTGTGTAGCCCAATCCGCTGGTTACCAATCCGTTTATATTTACTGTTGGTGGTGCGATATTTCCTAGAAAACCATCATTGTTCGGATCCAAAAAACCAGCTTCAATTACGTCATTGCAGCCATCGTTGTCACTATCTAGTTCGCGGTAATTTTTAATCAGGTCTGCATCAGTATTGGCAATTCCAGTTTCTACCGAATCATAAATACCATCATTATCGGCATCTAAATCAAGATAATCTGGAACACCATCATTATCTGTATCAAAAGGAACAAATCCAGTTTCAAAAGCGTTGTCGAGACCATTTAAATTGGTATCGGCATTTAAAATTACTACAGGCGAATTTCCTTGGGCTTCTATATTATCGAGAATTCCATCATTGTCACTATCATCATCAAATTCGTCAAAAATTCCATCTGAATCTGAATCGTTTGGAACACAGGTAGCAATAATTTTAAAAGTAGATTTGTTATTGAAGGTATCCGAAATATTTTTATGAGTGAATTTAAAATTATTTATTTGATATGACTGAAATTTAAAAGTACCAGTTCCAGCCGCAAGCGGAATAATTCCGTTTAACTTAAAACGTATTTCAAAAGATGAATAATTGGTTACGCCACTTTCGTAAAGACCATCATAATTTGTATCTATCAAAAGTTGATTGTTAGGATTTAAAACCGTTATGGTTTTAGTTATATCTGAATTGACAATATATTCTGCATTTGAATTGATTAAATCTGTAGCATTTGCTGTTGTAACATATTCTAAACTGATGTTGGTTGGCGAAGAAAAAGCGATATTGTAAACTACATTTTTATTTTTTCCAATAGGAACTTCGGTTACAAAACTACCATCTGTATTTCCT
>NZ_JANLVD010000221.1:0-3140 GCF_031363805.1 Flavobacterium sp.
TGTCACCAAGATTGGACGTAAAATAAACGTCTGCTAATCCATCATTATTGATATCGCCAATAGCTACACCGCCACCATTATAAAAGTTTCGGTATTTGAAGATATTCATCTCGGCACCATTTTTTACCTCATTGATAAAATTGATTCCTGTTTTTGAACTATCAAGCATAGAAAATAAACGTTCATCATTCTTGTTTTCATTGTTTGAACAACCAATGAAAATAAGAGTAACAAAAAGCAAGAAAGGAAACCGATTTGACATAATTAAACATGACATTTATTTAGGAAATTTAATGTATTATTAATTGCCTAATTTATGCAATAATCATTAAAAAAAGTATAAAACACATAAAAAATAAAGAGGGTAATAAATACCCTCCTTACCTAATATAACTAACTCAAAATATTTTAGTAACCTGGGTTTTGTTTTAAATTACTATTAAACAATGCATCTGCTGGTATTGGATACAATATGTACTTCGAATTTGAGGTATAAGGTTTTAATTCTCTTTGATTAAGAAATTTTCCAAAACGAATCATATCGTTTCTTCTGTAACCTTCCCACCACAATTCTCTTCCTCTTTCGGCATAAATACCATCCAGAGTATTTGGTGCAGCTGTAACTCCAGATCTAGCTGCAAGATCAGCTAAAATTGTACTGGCAGATCCAGTACCTCCTCTTAAAATTGCTTCCGCTTTCATAAGCAATGCATCTGAGTATCTCATAAGCACATAATCATTTTCCGGTTTTTCAATGTTACTTACATCTGGAATATATTTGATTCCACGAATTCCAGCAGTTTCTAAAGTATTACCACCTGTTATTAAAGTCACATTTTGAGTAAAAATCAAAGGTTTACCTGTTCTGTCTTGAAGATTTAAAGATCCTGCAGGGATGTTGGTATACGCTACTCCGTTAGCATCTTTCGGACTTCCTTTAGCATCCGTATTTTTACCATTTTTCAATTGACCTACTAAAAACCCAACAGGATTTCCTAATTCACTTAAAATTGTTGGATTCGAATATTTTGCACGAGCATCAACGGCTTGAAATTTGTTGTAATATTCTGAAACTGTCGAAAAGCCATTCCATCCTGACGGCGTTTGATTGTAGTGATTGCACATTCTCCATCTTGACTGAATATTTCCATCTGAATTACCTTGACTGTTTTTTGAAGAAAATACAATCTCGTTTGACGTATTATTTGTAGGTGCAAAATTATCCCAATAATTTGCAGCAAGCGTATTGGACATTGCATCTACATTAGTAGCTACTTTAGTCATATCAGCAGCCGCAAAAGTATAAGGACCAACTGCATTTCCGGCTAAATAAACTCCTTTATTCAAATATAATTTAGCTAATAAAAAATGTGCGGCATCTTTATTTGCTTTGCTTGGATCACTTGCAATTCTTGCAGGCAATGTAGGCAATATTGATTCTAATTCAGAAATAACAAATGTAGTTGCTTCTGCTCTTGTCCAAACTTTAGGATTGTCTACCAAATCTGACCCAGCTGGTCTGTAAGGAACTTGTCCAAATAAATCTATAATATTAGAATAATAAAAAGCTCTTAAGAACCGAGCTTCTAAGATTTGATTGGGAGTACCTCCTTTTTCAATTACTAAATTGCAACTATACACATTTGATAATAGGGTATTCCAAGCGCCACGCACTTCAACGTGATCAGGACCCCAAGTATGATTGTGAATTTGTCTCCAAGAACCATTATCATCCCAGTCACCACCACGTGTTGGTCCAACTAACGCATCAGTAGACATTTCATCAAGAGCAAACATTTGTCCTTGATTTTGAAACTCTCGCAGACCGTTATACGCTGACACTAAAGTTGCTGCGGTATTAATTTCAGTAGTAGAGTTCGAAACTCCATCTAAGATCTCTTCGTCTAGATTGGAACAACCAATACTCAATGTAAAAACACTTAAGAAAGTAAATGCTTTTATAAAATTTTTATTTTTCATAATAATTCAATTATAATGTTAAGTTAAGACCAAATGATACTGTTTTTGCACGTGGATAAGATAAATAATCTATACCTGCAGACGGAACACCATTTAATGATTTATCGGTATCTACCTCAGGATCAAATCCAGAATAGTTCGTAAATAGTAATAAATTTTGACCATTTACAAAAAAACGAGCTGATTTAATTCTGGCTCTTTCTAGAATACTGTTTCTAAGTGTGTAGCCAAAAGTTAAATTACCCATTCTTAAAAAATCTCCTTTTTCTAAGTATTTGGTCGATGGAGCATTAGGATCTGATTGTGCCTGAGTTGATGTAGCAGCATCTTCAGGTACATTTCGTCCACCTAAAAATGCTCCCTTAAAGAAATAGGCATTTGCAGTATTGTTATACAAATAGTGTCCAAATGCACCATAAAATGATACTGCAGCATCAAGGTTTTTGTATGCCAAATTGGTTGTAAATCCTAAATTCATTTTTGGCAACGCTTGTTTTCCGACTAATTTTTTGGTTGCAAAACCTAATTCTGAATTGCCTCCATTGTCATCAGTATAAATTGAATTTCCGCTAGCATCGTACCCTTTCCATTCATAAAGGAAATAGCTGTAAATAGGTTCGTTGTTGATTACTAATTGAGCATAAGCACCAGATAAACCTTGACCATTTAAACCACCAGCTTGAACAAAATTGCTTCCAAAATTTTTCATTTGGTTAGATAAAAAGGATGCATTTGCCGAAACATCCCAACTGAAATTTTCTGTGGATGCTAATTTATAGTTTACTGCTACTTCAATACCATTATTGATTAAATTTCCTGGTAAATTTATAAATCTTGGAGTTGGAGGGCCAGGTTGTGATGCGGCAGCAGGAACTGGAAAAATTAAATCTTGGGTGTCTCTATTAAAATAATCTACAGAGCCTGTTAATTTACTATTAAATAATGCAAAATCTAAGCCACCTCCATAGGATGTTGTAGTTTCCCATTTTAAATTTACGTTTGCATTCGAATCGGGTCTTAATTCGCCGTTTAAAGCATAAGAAGATCTCGCTATTGCAGAATTTGTTGCAAATTCTTGATTTCCTGTTATACCATAATTTCCTCTAAGTTTTATAGAATTCAATAATCCAGATTTACCATCTATTATTTTATAAGCAATA
>NZ_JANLVD010000256.1:0-8582 GCF_031363805.1 Flavobacterium sp.
ATTCTAGATTATCGCCAGCAGAATTCAATATTAAAGCTTGATCAACTGACAAACTTTGCTGCAATGGCTGGCTTTTTACATCATTTTCAGAATATAAATAACCACCAAGATTCCACTTTTCTTGCTCATGATTTACACCAGCATAAGTTACAAAACGACTGTAATTCCTGTCTGAATATTGGTATTCAATCGTAATACGCATTTCTGATGTAATTGGATATAATGAAGTGAAAATAATTTCACCTGCATTATAATCTATTGTATACTGATTGTTTTCGCCCCGTTGCAATAAAACTCCATTTGCAAAAACCCTTTCTGATCCAGAAATAACAAGTATAAACAACTGACCATTTGGTCCAATAAGTTTGTATGGTCCTTGGTTGCCTTCCTGACCTACAAAATTGCTTTTTGCATATTGTCCGCGTACCAAAGCAGCCGAGGCATAAACGGTGGTTTTGTTTTCAGGCTTTCCAAAAGTTAATTGAGTGGCCAAACCTTGCACTTTTTTATTGAAGTTTAAAAAACGAGATTTTCTGTTTTCAAGAAATAAATCGCCAGCACGAACATTCCAATTGTTGCCAAAAAGTTCAATAAATATTTGATCAAATTCGTCCAATTTTTGAGAATAACCACCTTCTTGCAACGGAATATTGCTATCTTGTATGGAAGCTCGCAAACTTATTTTATCTGATAATTTGCCAGTAATTTGTAAATCTAGATTTGAATTAACCGATGCATTTTGATTGTTCCCAATGGAAATTCCACGAGAAATACTGCCAGAGGTTGACAATCCTTCAAAAGGCATAAATTTTTTAAAACCATCATTTGAAACTTTGTACAAATTCCCATTTTCATTTTTTACCACACGACTTTTATCGTAAATTGTATATTCTTTGGTCAAAAAATCTGGAAATTTTAAATACCTAACTATTAAAGTATCTGAAGTTTTAAAATTATTTTTAAAAGTTAAAATTGCTTTTTGAAAATCAACTTTATAAAAAGTGGTGTCTACAGGTTCTTGCTTTTGATTTAATAATTTGAAAAAACTAGCATTGATACTCACACTATCAATTTGAATGGTATCTCGAGAAACTACTATTTTTTTTGATTGATAAGGTGTTGCAATTTCCTGAGCAAAAAGTCCAGAAAACGCAAAAAACAGAACCAAAAAAAACACTTTTTTAATCATAAATACTATAACTCTCAAATGGTAAAAGTAGTATTTAAAATGTTCAGATTAGTTACTTTCGGAAGTAGTCACAATTTGCATGGTTTCCCTGCTTATTTGTCTTAGCAAAACATTTTTATTTTTTTCGACCATTTGCGCTGCCTTTTCATCAAAATGTCTAATGGTGTAGAGTGAAACATTATCATTGAAAGATACCTTGAATTTTTTGGATAAAATTTTCTTTAATTCATTAAAATTTCCAAATTTATCTTCGATACAAACTGAAAAGCTAATGGCTGAATTTTGAATTAAACTTACTTTCAATTTATGCAAATGCAACAGATTAAATATTTCGCTAATATTTTCTTCCATAATAAAAGAAAAATCTATGGAGGAAAGCGATAGCAAAAGTTGGTCTTTTTTTACAATAAAACAAGGTAGTTTTGGATCCAAATCCTCGCCTTTTGAAACGCTGGTTCCTGGCAAAAGCGGATTGATAAAAGATTTTACAAAAAGTGGTATTTCCTTTTTTTGCAATGGTTGCAATGTTTTTGGATGTATAACGCTTGCGCCATAAAATGCCAATTCAATTGCTTCTCGATAGGATATTTGATTGAGTAAGGTTGCATTTTCAAAATATCTCGGATCTGCGTTCATGACACCTGGAACATCTTTCCAAATCGTGACACTCTCTGCATTTAGACAATAGGCAAAAATAGCTGCGGTGTAATCAGATCCTTCACGACCCAAAGTGGTTGTAAACCCATTCTCATCTGAACCTACAAAACCTTGTGTAATAAATAGTGATTTTTTTTTGGCAATTTTTCCAATATTTCTTTGAGTAATTTCCCAGTTTACTTCTGCATCGCGATACGTATTATCGGTTTTTATATAATTGCGAACATCAATCCATTGGGTCGGAATGTTTCGATAATTCATGTAATGACTTAAAATTGTGGTGGAAATAATTTCTCCAAAACTGACTATTTGGTCATAAACAAAATTATAATTTGGTGATTTATTGCTGCGAATAAAATATTCAAAATCAGCAAAATGACTTTTTACATCAAAATATACTTCATGATTTTCATCATCAAATAAATTCAGTAAAATTTCATTGTGGTACTTTTTTACTTCTTGAATGGATTCAAATAACTCGTTTGACTTATCAAAATAATTTTTAATGACCAATTCCAAAGCATTGGTTGTCTTGCCCATGGCTGAAACTACCAGTAAAACTTCTTCGTAACCTACTTTTTGCAAAACGTCGAATACGTTTTTTACGCCAGCAGCATCTTTCACTGATGCACCACCAAATTTGAAAATCCTCATTTTTATTAAATACTATAATTATTAAAACTCCAAAAAACAATTTGCAAATAACAAAAGAATACGAACATAAAAACGGATCCTATTTGCTATTTGTTATTAATTGATTCATGAAATTATTTATTCCCTCTTCATCCATTTGAGCCACCAACCAATCGTCTAGGACTTTTGCTCCAGATTTTTTATAAAATGCAATGGCGGGCGTATTCCAATCGAGTACATTCCATTCCACTCTTCTAACATTGTCTCTTTTTCCTTGAGCAATAATTTCAGAATATAATGCAAATCCAGCGCCAGAGCCACGATTTTCTTCGTTTACAATTAAATCTTCCAAGTGAATTGTTTTGCCTTTCCAAGTAGAATATCGGTAATAATAAAGTGCAATTCCAACTATTTTGGAATCAATTTCGGCTACAAATGTATAAAATAATGGATTTTCGCCAAAACCATCGCGAAGCAAATCATCAATAGTTACCACTACAGCGTCTGGTTCTTTTTCAAAAGTAGCCAGCTGTTTTATTAAATCTAAAACAGCTGGCATGTCTTTTTGAATTCCTTTTCTAATAATCATTAGGAGTTATTTTTTCTTTTTTACTACTTTTTTAGCTGGTGCTTTGGCTACTATTTTTACATAAGGTTTGTATAACCCGTCAGCTTCTGCTCTTTTTCTTGAATTTTCCGCTCTTTCTTTTGCATCAGGATGAGAACTCATCATTCTATCAAGGAATGAAGCTTCAGTTCCTTCGCTCATTTTGGCTAAAATAGAGAAAGCAGATTCTACCGCATTTACATTGTATCCATTGCGTTTCATAAAATCGTAAGAATACAAATCTGCATCAGATTCTTGTTTTCTTGAGTGTTTACTATCTATCATGGCATTGCCCAATTTTCCCAATTGGCTATCTGTCAATGCCGCAACTTTGTCAGATTGTGAGGAAACAGCATCTAGCAATGCTTCTTTTTTGTATGCTGCTTTTACTGCATCTCTTGTGTCATTATTAGCTACGTGACCAATTTCATGACCAATTACTGCAAGAATCTCATTGTCATCCATAATGTCCATTAATCCAGAAAAAACGCGCACACTTCCATCGGCGCAAGCGAAAGCATTTACATCTTTAACCAAATAAACTTTAAAATTTAAAGCCAAGCCGTTTTCAGTTTTGTGTTTGCCAAAAAGTTTATTTAAACGTATGGCATATTTGTCTTTTTCGCCCGCAACTGGATTGTCTTTGTCCATTTGTGCCACAGCAGCGGTAGCCATTGCAGCTGCTTCTTCATTACTAAAAGTAAAACCTTTTACTCCTTTTCCTAATGCTCCAAGTGCTTTGTCGCCTAAATTTTGTGCGTTTAATGAATTTATTCCTAAAAAGAATCCCATAGAAATGGTCAATATCATTATTTTTTTCATGGTTGTTGTTTTTTTAATTATTAATAACAAATATAAAACAACTTTACATAAATTTCATTTTTGATTACAACTTAATATTAAAAATTTATATGCGATATTTGCAAAATAACTACAACGATATAGCAATGGAATCAAGGAACAAAACGCTTGGCGAATTTATTATTGAAAATCAAAATGCCTTTCAATATTCGTCTGGTGAATTATCAAGAATTATAAATTCAATTAGACTGGCGGCAAAAGTGGTCAATTATAAAGTCAACAAAGCAGGTTTAGTGGATATAGTTGGCGCTGCGGGTGATCAAAATATTCAGGGTGAAGACCAACAGAAATTAGACGTTTATGCCAATGAAGTTTTCATTCAAACACTTATAAATCGCGAAATTGTTTGTGGCATTGCATCAGAAGAAAACGATGATTTTATAACCGTTGCCGGTTCAGATAAAAGCCATAACAACAAATATGTAGTTTTGATGGATCCACTTGACGGTTCTTCCAATATAGATGTAAATGTTTCTGTGGGAACAATTTTTTCGGTTTACAGAAGAATAACGCCAGTTGGAACACCAGTAACATTGGCCGATTTTTTGCAACCCGGAATCAATCAAGTAGCGGCGGGATATGTTATTTACGGCACATCGACCATGTTGGTTTACACTACTGGTCATGGTGTAAATGGTTTTACACTAAATCCGGCAATAGGTACTTTTTATCTATCGCATCCAAATATGCAATTTTCAAAAGACGGTACTATTTATTCTATGAATGAAGGAAATTATGTTCATTTTCCGCAAGGTGTGAAAAATTACATTAAATATTGTCAGTTGGAAGAAGGCGACAGACCTTATACTTCTAGATATATTGGAAGTTTGGTTTCCGATTTTCATAGAAATATGATTAAAGGTGGTATTTATATTTATCCGACCAGTATGAAATCGCCAAAAGGAAAATTGCGTTTGCTTTATGAATGCAACCCAATGGCTTTTATTGCTGAACAAGCAGGCGGAAAAGCATCGGACGGTTTTGGACGTATCATGGAAATTCAGCCTACCGAGTTGCATGAACGTGTACCTTTTTTCTGCGGAAGTTATAATATGGTGGAAAAAGCGGAAGAATTTATGGAGAAAGCGAAGTAAAACATTTATTATCGAAAATATGGCATAAAAAAACCCTCAATTGAGGGTTTTTTGTTGGTCTACAAGGACTCGAACCTTGAAAGACTGCACCAAAAACAGTTGTGTTACCATTACACCATAGACCAATAATTTCTTATTGTTTCGCAAAACAAATATTTCAATAATAAGTACTGAACTTGTTAGCGAGTGCAAATTTACTATAAAAATTATTTTCTGCAAGCATTTGTCCAAAAAAAATTAAAATTTTATTTTTAGTATTTCTTTAGCTAAAAAAATAGTTTCTTTGTGTTGTAATTTTATAATACAAAATTTCTATGTCTTTCAATTTTAATAAATGGAATACAGCCCTTGGCTGGCTCACTTTTTTTATAGCATTAATAGTGTATTCTTTAACTGTAGAACCTACTATGAGTTTTTGGGATTGCGGCGAATATATTGCCACATCTGCCAAGCTTCAAGTTGGACATCCGCCTGGAGCTCCATTGTATCAAATGATAGGTGCTTTTTTCGCCATGTTTGCTCTTGACAATTCTAAAGTAGCGTTAATGGTAAATATGATGTCGGTTTTTTCTAGCGCATTCACCATTTTATTTCTTTTTTGGTCTACATCGATAATATTGAGAAAAATAGTAAGCAGATTTGCAGAAACTAATAAAATCAATTCTATTGTAATTTTAGCTAGCGCATTTGTTGGCGCATTGGCTTTTACTTTTTCTGATAGTTTTTGGTTTAATGCTGTAGAAGCTGAAGTGTATGCCATGGCTACCTTATTAATTGCTTTACTTTTTTGGCTGGGTTTGCGCTGGGAGCAAGATATGAACATGCCACGAGGCAATAAGTGGCTGTTGCTTATTGCATTGGTAATAGGGCTTTCATTTGGCGTGCATTTTATGGCTTTATTGACAATTCCATCTATTGGATTTTTATATTATTTTAAAAATTACAAAAATATAACCATCAAAAGTTTCATCATTGCCAATATTGTGGTTGTGGCTGTATTGCTTTTTATATTTAAATTATTATTGCCATGGACTATGACTTTCTTTGGAACTGCCGAAGTTTTTATGGTGAATAGTTTAGGATTACCATTCGATTCAGGAACCATTTTTGTTACCATATTAATTATTGCAGCTTTTTATTTCGGATTAAAATATACTCGCGAAAAAGGCAAGCCAGTTTACAACACTTTATTGCTATGTGTACTTTTCATACTAATAGGATTTTCAACTTGGATGATGTTGCCCATTCGTGCCAACGCAAATACTCCAATAAATGAAAACAAACCATCTGATGCGCGTGAAGTTTTGGCATATTACAACAGAGAACAATATGGTGTAAATCCATTGTTTTATGGACCGCAATTTTCTGATGCCTATGCTGGCTTAGACAAAGACAATCCGTATATTGATGAAAAGCCAAATTATGAGCGTGATTATAAAACTGGAAAATATGTTATTGTAAACAATTTTAAGAATGCAGGTCAGAATACAGATGACAATCAGAAAGCAATTTTGCCTCGTATGTGGAGCACAGAGCATGCGGAAAACTACATGAAGTTTACCAATGTTTTGAATTTTAGTATAAATGAAGAATATGCTGAAGAAAAAGAATTAACAGATATTGTATCGGAGTTTAGAACCGCTTATGCTTCTGGAAAATTGGAAATCGAAGATTATGAATCTTTCCTAAAATCGTATGGAGATTATTTAAATATTGAGAAACCTAGTACTTTCGATAATATTTCCTTTATGATTAACTATCAATTTGGATATATGTATTGGCGCTATTTGATGTGGAATTTTACTGGTCGACAAAATGACAATCAAGGAAAATATGATCTTGTAGATGGCAATTGGATAAGTGGAATTAATTTTATTGATGAAATTAGACTAGGATCTCAAGCAAATCTTTCTGCAGATATGAAAAATAATAAAGGTAGAAATATGTATTTCTTTCTGCCTTTCATCATTGGACTTGTAGGCTTCTTTTTTCATGCAAAAAAAGATGTTAAAAGCTTTTATGTCCTTTTTGCACTGTTTTTATTTACGGGAATTGCATTGAAAATTTATTTAAATGAACGCCCATTCGAGCCTCGTGAACGCGATTATGCATTGGTTGGTTCGTTTTATGTTTTTGCAATTTGGATAGGAATTGGTGTATATGCCATTTATGATTTTTTCAAGAAATATATTAATCCTAAAATTGCAGGATCTGTTGCTATTGGATTTTGTTTGCTTTCTGCACCCATTTTAATGGCGTCACAAAATTGGGACGATCATGACAGGTCTGGAAAATATACTGCGGTAGCTATGGCAAAAGCCTATTTAGATTCATGCGAAAAGAATGCTATTTTATTTACTATTGGAGATAACGATACTTTTCCAATGTGGTACTTGCAAGAAATTGAAGGCTACAGAACAGATATTCGAATTGTAAATACCAGCCTGTTGATGACCGATTGGTATATTGACCAAATGAAAGCCAAAGCTTATGATTCAGATCCTGTGCCGATTTCATTTTCTCACAAAGATTATGTCGATGGAAAACGTGATTATCTTGTTTTTGACGAAACTACAAAAGACCGTTTGGATGTAAAAGAATTTTTTGATTTCGTTTCTAGTGATGATGAACGAACATTGGTTGAAATGAAAAACGGACAAAAAATACAATTTTATCCAACCAATAAAATTAGAATTCCTGTTGATAAAAATGTAATAATTGCAAATAAAGTAGTGAATCCTAAATTAAACGATTCCATAGTTCCTTACATTGATGTTGATATTAAAGGAGATGCTTTGTATAAAAATAGATTAATGATGCTGGATATTGTAAGAAACAACAATTGGAAACGTCCAATTTATTTTTCACCTGGTGCGTTTGCAGATGAAGATTATATTTGGATGAAAGATTTCTTGCAACTGGATGGCATGGTTTATAGATTGGTACCTATAAAAACACCAATAAATAAAGAAGCTTCTGCATTTGACATGGGAAGAATAGACACAGATATAATGTATAATACTGTAATGAAATGGGATTGGGGCAATGGTGAAAGTACAAAAATTTATCATGATCCAGAAACCCGAAAAAATAGTATTTCATACAGAACCAACCTGACTCGATTAATGAATCAATTAATTGTAGAAGGGAAAAATGACAAGGCAAAACAAATAATAAATCTTGCTTTAACCAAAATGCCACTGGATTATTATGAGTTTTACACCATGGTTGAGCCTTTTGCTATTGGGTACTATAAAATTGGTGACAAGGAAAATGCTCGCAAATTACTAAAACAATTGGCCGCAAAATACCAAGATAATTTAAAATATTATAGCACATTAAAATCTGAGCAACAAAATGACTTGGCAGTAGATCTTTTGACCGATATAGAAAGATATAGAAGTTTATTGATGGTCATGAAAGACAATAAAGATATTGAATTTTATAGCCAACAAAAAGTAATTTTTAATAGCTACAACAAGCGTTTTGAACGTTTTGGTCGCGACATGGAATAAATTAATTTGATTGTTCGATAATTAGA
>NZ_JANLVD010000004.1:0-7036 GCF_031363805.1 Flavobacterium sp.
ATGATTTTGCCAGCTTTTGGCGAATTTACTGGAAATTTTTATTTGGTTCCAACCGAAAATGATTTGGTTTACGCAATTACTAAAGATGGTGTTTTTGAAGTTTTAATTAATTGATTTACAATTATTTAGAATAATTACGAAGCATTCTACTAAACCTAGCCCAGATTGAAATGGAAAGCTTTTTGAATTCCGTTTTTTAGTTTTTTTATTTTTGCAAAGCGACCAAAGGAAGCTCTTGCAGGAATTTAAAAAACTTAAACGGAAGGAAAAACTTGGAATGAAAAGCTGGAAATAGCTCCTAATAAAAAGATTTCAGATTTGAGATTTGACAACTCAAAACTTAAATAGTACATTTGCACTATTAAAATTATAATACAATGGCATTATCTGAACAGGAAATACTTCGTAGAGAATCTCTTCAAAAATTACGCAATTTGGGCATTGAGCCTTATCCAGCACAGGAATTTGTAACTACCAACTATTCTAAAGAAATTTTAGCCGATTTTGAAAAATTTGAAGGCAAAGAAGTGGTTTTGGCTGGCAGATTAATGGGAAAGCGAATCATGGGAAAAGCCTCGTTTGCGGAGTTGAAGGATGCTGAAGGCAGAATTCAAATTTATGTTTCTCGTGATGATATTTCTACCGATGAAGAGAAAACAATGTACAATGTGGTTTTTAAAAATTTATTGGATATTGGCGATTTTATTGGTGTTCGCGGAACTGTTTTTAAAACTCAGGTGGGCGAAATTTCTATTCATATTTACAGTTTGACTGTTTTGGCAAAAGCTTTGAAACCGCTTCCTGTGGTAAAAACGGATAATGATGGCAAAATTTATGACGCATTTTCAGATCCTGAGCAACGATACCGTCGTCGCTATGTAGATTTAACTGTAAATGATCATGTAAAAGATACTTTTATTAAAAGAACAAAACTATTCAATGCGATGCGTGGTTTTTTTAATGATAAAGGGTATCTCGAAGTGGAAACACCTGTTTTGCAACCTATTCCTGGTGGTGCGGCTGCCAGACCTTTTATTACACACCACAACTCGTTGGACATGCCTTTGTATATGAGAATTGCTAATGAATTGTATCTTAAAAGATTAATTGTTGGTGGTTTTGATGGTGTTTATGAGTTTTCAAAAAACTTTCGTAATGAAGGTATGGACAGAACGCACAATCCAGAATTTACAGCCATGGAAATATATGTAGCCTACAAAGACTACCACTGGATGATGAAATTTACCGAAAATTTACTGGAGCATTGTGCCGTGGCAGTAAACGGAACCAGTGAAGCTACTTTTGGTGAACACATTGTAAATTTCAAGGCGCCGTATGCCAGAATTACTATGACTGATGCCATTAAGCAATATGCCAATTTTGATATTTCCGGAAAATCTGAAGCTGAACTTTTTGAAGCTGCCAGAAATATGGGAATTGATGTTGATGCTACAATGGGCAAAGGGAAATTGATTGATGAGATTTTTGGAGCCAAATGCGAAGGAAATTTTATTCAACCTACATTTATTATTGATTATCCGAAAGAAATGTCTCCCCTTTGCAAACAGCACCGCGATAATCCTGAATTAACAGAACGTTTTGAATTGATGGTTTGTGGTAAGGAAATTGCCAATGCATATTCAGAATTGAACGATCCAATTGACCAACGCGAACGTTTTGAAGAACAACTAAAACTGGCCGAAAAAGGCGATGATGAAGCGACTGAATTTATTGATGAAGATTTCCTGAGAGCTTTAGAATATGGAATGCCGCCAACATCTGGATTGGGAATTGGTATGGATAGATTAATGATGTTTTTGACCAACAATGCATCTATTCAAGAAGTATTGTTTTTTCCTCAGATGCGACCTGAGAAAAAACAGGTTCAAATTGAATTAGAAGACGAAGAAAAATTAATTGTATCGATTTTAAAATCGAATAATAATAAAATGGATTTGGGATTTTTGAAAGTAAAATCTGAATTGAGTGGCAAAAAATGGGACAAAGCCATGAAAACATTATCCCAACATGGCATGACTTCTGTAAAAGTAGAGGGCGAAAGTAAAATTGTGGAATTGAAAGAATAATAAAAATTCGACACAAACTTGCTACGCCTGTTCGCTATGACTCGGGTCACAATTTGCACTAAAATGTTGGTTTTTTAATTCCACAGATTTATAATTGTATAATAAAATTTGTGCAATTAAATTTACTAGCAAATTTCATTCGTGCTCATTCGTGAAATTCGTGTCTAAACTTTTAAAATAGAATATTATAGATTTAAAAGAATAATGTTGAAGATTTAAAAAAAATGTTTAGATTTGAGAATTAATTAAATACAAATATTATGAAAAAGTTATACTCGTTAATTGTTTTAGTATTAATTTGTAGCTTTTCTGCAAAAGCGCAATCTGAAAAAGTTCAAAAAACACCTGAATTGGCTGCTGAAGAAGATCTTTTAATATTGTCAAGAAGTACAGACATTAATGATGAAAAATTATTAAAAAATCTTTATGATCTTTTTCTTAGCAAACAAACTGAGTTGTCAAAAGCAAATGTATCGGCAGAAAAAAAACAGGCTATGGTAAGTAAAATTGAAAATACTGTGAATACAAATTTTAGTAAAGAAATTATAAGTCAATTAAAATCTGATGGTTTATACGACAGACTTTTAAATGATTATAATTATAAAAATTAAACCATGAAAAAAATAATTATATTAATTATCATAATTTTTTCATTTTCAGTAAATGTGAATGCTCAAACTGAGATAAAAAAATCTACTCCAGAAGATGCAGCAAAGTCAAATGTATTTGAACTGTCTAAAGCAATTGAAATTGATGCAAAAATGTAACAAGCTTTTTATAATCTTCTATTGGGAAAACACACACAATTAACGTCTGATCCTAAAATTTCTGAAGCTGACAAAAAACAAATTTTAAATATTATTGATGCCAAAATTAGAGCTACTTTAACCGATGAACAAATTAAAAAAATAGAGTTCATTCCTGGTTTATATCAAAAATTAATTATGTAAATCTTACTAATTATTTTTTCAAAACTGGCGGATATTGAGACATAATTTTAGTCACAAATTCTTTAATATTCTCATCTTTTCTATGTGTATTTTGAGTCAAATAACCCACACCTTCCCCTTGCCAAATCATTTCTTTTTTCTTAGCATCTATTAAATCTATAGTTAGAGTTCCTTCACTACTGGTAGAAACATTATTATAACCTCCGCCCCACATCCAAGGATTCCATCCAAAACCCCAACCTGCATTGAATTGGTTTACATTGACTTGCTCTCTTTCTTTAGTGAAAATATTAATTAATAAATCTGGCGTTTCACTTTTTGTAAAACCTTTGGCGGTCATTTCTTCATCAATAGAACGAAGAATTCTTTTTTTGTCTAAGTCTGAAATTTCAGCTTTATCAATACCAGTTTTGTAAAATGCATAAGTTTTATAAGGTTCAAAATTCACATTTTTATCAAAATCGGCATTTACTCTTACTGCGCTACAAGAAGCCAATATAAAGAGTAATAATACGGGTAAAAATTTTATTGCTTTCATAATTCTAGTATTAAAAAATATTTTTTAATTTCCAACTTCCAAAAGAGTATCATCTACTATATTAGGGATGGTAACTTTCAATAAAGGTTGCGTTTCCATAGCACGTTTTATAGCAAAAATAGCGCCTTCGTTTCTAGCCCAGTTTCTACGCGATATTCCATTGTTTACATCCCAGAAAAGCATTGATGCTAACCGTGTTGATGCCTCACTACTACCATCAAGAACCATACCAAAACCACCATTTATAACCTCTCCCCATCCTACTCCACCACCATTGTGTATAGACACCCAAGTGGCACCTCTAAAACTATCGCCAATCACATTTTGAATTGCCATATCGGCAGTGAAACTAGAACCATCATAAATATTGGAAGTTTCTCTGTATGGCGAATCGGTTCCTGAAACATCATGGTGGTCGCGACCCAAAATAATGGTTTCTATTTCTCCATTCGCAATAGCTTGATTGAAAGCTTCTGCAATTTTGACACGACCTTCTGCATCTGCATATAAAATTCTGGCTTGGGATCCAACCACCAATTTATTCGCTGAAGCGCCTTTTATCCATGTAATATTGTCTTGCATTTGTTGCTTGATTTCATCAGGTGAAATTTTAATCATTTCTTCCAAAACCCGACAAGCTATAGCATCTGTTTTTTCTAAATCCTCTGGTTTTCCTGAAGCACAAACCCAACGAAATGGACCAAAACCATAATCGAAACACATAGGCCCCATAATATCTTGGACATACGACGGATATTTGAAATCAATTTTATTTTCCGCCATCACATCAGCACCAGCGCGTGAAGCTTCGAGTAAAAAGGCATTTCCGTAATCGAAAAAATAAGTGCCTTTGTCTGTATGTTTGTTAATCGCAACAGTATGTCTACGCAACGTTTTTTGAACTTCTTCTTTAAACTTTTCAGGATTATTTGCCATCAAATCATTTGATTCATCAAAAGTAAAATCAATTGGATAATAGCCACCTGCCCAAGGATTGTGCAATGATGTTTGATCCGAACCCAAATCAATTGCTATGTTTTCGATATCAAAACGTTCCCAAATATCAACTACGTTTCCCAAGTAGGCTATGGATACTATTTCTTTGTTGGCTTTCGCCGATTTTACTCTGATTACCAATTGATTTATATCGTCAAAAACTTCGTTTATCCAACCTTGTTCGTGTCGGATTTTAGTAATTTTAGGATTCACTTCGGCACAAACCGTGATACAACCCGCTATATTTCCAGCTTTGGGTTGCGCTCCAGACATGCCACCCAACCCAGAGGTTAGAAATAATCCGCCTGAAGTTGCTTTTTTTATTTTTCTGAATGCATTTAAAACTGTAATTGTGGTTCCATGCACTATTCCTTGTGGTCCAATATACATGTAACTTCCTGCTGTCATTTGTCCGTATTGTGATACGCCTAAAGCATTCATTTTTTCCAAATCGTCGGCTTTGGAATAATTTGGGATGACCATTCCATTTGTCACTACGACTCTTGGCGCTTCTTTATGTGAAGGAAATAATCCCATTGGATGACCAGAATACATAGTCAAAGTTTGTTCATTTGTCATTTCAGACAAAAATTGCATGGTCAATAAATATTGTGCCCAATTGGAAAAAACAGCACCATTGCCGCCATAAGTTATCAACTCGTGTGGATGTTGCGCCACAGCATAATCCAAATTGTTTTGAATCATGAGCATAATTGCTTTTGCTTGTTCAGATTTTCCTGGATATTCAGAAATTGGTCTGGCTTTCATTTCGTAATCTGGACGAAAACGATACATATATATTCGACCATATGTTTCCAATTCTTGAGCAAATTCTTTGATTAAAACAGCATGATGTTTTGGTTCAAAATAACGAAGTGCATTTCGCAAAGCCAACTTTTTTTCTTCGGCAGAAAGAATGTCTTTTCGTTTTGGGGCGTGATTTATGGATAAATCGTAAGATTTAGGATTTGGTAGAATATCTGGAATTCCTTGTTGTATTTGCTGTTGGAAAGTCATTTTTTTTTGGATGGTTCGATTATTCGATAGTTCGATTAATTAGTGGTAATTTATTCTTCAAAATTATCAAAATAGGTGAAATCTTTGGTTATTTTTTCATTTTCGATGGTGAAAATGGTGCAAATCGGAAGTTCAAATTTTGAACCATCTGGCGCAGTGCCCGATGATATAAATTCTACTATAATATGCTTTTCTCCAGATGGATACATTTGAACGACCTCATCTTTTAAATCTGGAAATATTTTATTTAATTCACTATATTTTTTTATGGTTTCGGCTCTGGTTTGTTTTACAATTCCTGCGCCCAATGTTGGATCTTTAAATTCTGAGGTTTCTGTATACATTTCCGCCATTTTTTTCCAATTATGGTCGTTGAAATGCTGGAAATACTGTTTTATGAGTGTTGTGTTGTCTGTTTCCATGGTTGGTTGTTTTTTGTTGTAGCAAGAAGTGAATAATATTGATACTAAAATTGTAAAAAATAGATTTTTCATTGTAAATATATTTTAAATTTAATTGATAGTTTCTTTGCGTTAGGGATGGAAGTGGAAATCCTGTCATTGCGGATAACGGCGTTATTATTAGATTGCTTCGTTCCTCGCAATGACAGATTGCAACGTACAGCCCGACCCGCTTTTTCAGCGGGAAACGCCCTACTTCGACTTCACTCAATAAGGCATTATTTACTTAAATTTCCAGTTTTTTTATCAAACCCATAAGGGCAATGTCTGCAGCCACTTTTGCAACAATAACCGCGCTTAAGATGGTGTTTTTCGGTAAAACATTTGTAACCTTCGGGTGTGTAATAAAAATCTTCGCCTTCTATTAATTTATTTTCGTTAATTTGTTTGTTCATAATTACAAATTTATGAATTTATGCTATGATTTTTATTGTTTCCAAATATTTAATTCCCAAAGGTTATTCAGGATTGACTTTTTTTCCGTTTGTGATTCTAAAATATAAGAGTTCAAAAAATGATTTGATCACTATCAATCACGAAAAAATTCATATCCGACAGCAATTGGAATTGTTGATTTTGCCTTTTTATATTTGGTATTTCGGAAATTTATTTTATAATTATCTTAAATATCGAAACTTTCAAAAAGCCTATAGAAATATTATTTTTGAACGTGAAGCCTATGCAAACGAAAAAGACCTAGATTATTTAAAATCAAGGTCTTTGTGGAGGTTTTTACATTATTTTTAGACTAATAAAGTACTTTTCTAGTAATTACAGAATCGTTTTGTAAAGTGGTTTTTACAATGATTATGTTTTCTGTTGTACCTAAAGTAGAAACTATAATTTTATTAATTGTATCTCGGTTTATTTACCACAATTTTAAATAAATCGTTATATTTGATAAAAAATGACAATTTTAAAATTTGCTGAACACTTTCCAGATGAAGAATCTTGTAAGTTGTATTATAAGAAAGTTAGAGAAAAACA
>NZ_JANLVD010000008.1:0-22877 GCF_031363805.1 Flavobacterium sp.
AACCCGTACAGGTATCAAAATAGTCATGAACGATGCTTCAAAAAGTCTTCTTGCTGAAGACCCAAGTGGAAATAGTATTTTCATGGACGGTCAAGGGAATATGACTTTAAACGCACCTAAAAATATGACTATCAATGTAGGTGAAGATTTGAGCATAAGTGTTGGAAAAAATATGACCACAACGGTTGGTTCAAATATGGAAACACAAGTTGGCGAAGACAAATCTACCAAAGTGTCTAAGAAAAACACCCTACAAGCCAGCGAATACAAACAAGATATTGACGGAAACAAGACAGTTGTTATTGGGGGAGATTTAAAAGAAACAACGGCTACTACTACTCATAAAGCATTAAGCGGGGATATTTTAATACAAAGTGCTGGAATTTCTAAAGTGCTAGGTGCTGTTGATGCAAAAGTGAATAAAGGATAAGTAATAAAACAATTGATTATATAATTACTATCATTTTTTGTGAGCCATACGTAAATAAAAAAACCATGAAAAACTTCATACTAACATTAGGATTACTGCTCACGCTAACCAGTTCCTGTCAAGAGAAAAAAACACAGAAAAAAATGCAAGCAACAAAAACAGAAAAATTTAATTGGCAAGATGGTTCAAGTTGCCCGATCGGCTATCCAATAGAAGTTTACAGAGGCGGATTTGAAGCCGAAGATGGTACTTATGTTAGTTTACAAGCTGGAACTGATAATGGTCAAGGAGGTTGGGGTGACCCTGGCACTGGAGGAATGAGCAGTGGCATAAAAACAGTTCCCAACCGTCTCAATGTGCAATGGGTAGCCTATGCCGAAAATTGTGTATATGAAATAAATACTGAAATCGATTATGATAAAATGGTAAAGTATTTTAAAGAAGGGTATCAAGAAAGTTTGGTTTTTTTTAATAAAGGCGGAAAATACGAAAAAGAAACCTATACCTACATTGTAGTAGGCTATGCACCAGGCGGAGCAGTTTATATTTGGTTGGCAGGCTCTGGCAAGCAAGTCGAAATTGGAAGATACCAAGGTAAAAAGGTAGTGATACCTCAAGCAGAAATTGACAAACTGGACGGTTTTGAAAAACTAATGCACCAAAAAGGCGAAAGTGAACGCATTATGAACAACCCAAAAATGGTACCGCCCGAAGTGCGTGAAGCCAACAAAAACAAACCCATTCCTTTTGGATTGTGGGATACCTATAGAGAAAGATATTCTTGGAGACCTATCTACCTTGTTCAACGTGAGGGTTCAGCATTTGATTCTCGATTAGAAATGTTTAATGGTGAATTTGAAGAACAATTTGATGAATCATTAAGAAAAAATGAATACACAAAACGTGCTGTTCCTAAAAGAATAAACTTTGGTTGGAGAGACAAAACAGGGCAAAATTATTCAGGCACATTAGATTTTGACCAAAAAGAAATTTTTGATGCTTTTGCCGAAATTTTCAAAGACAAACCAAATGGAGAAGCCGAAATAGAATTGAGAGTAAATATACCCAACAATTTTATTAGTGCTTTTATAAAAGGAAACGGAAAGGAAATAGGGATAAATATTAAAACCAAAGTTAAAGTTTTTGAAGCACGTAGTAAATATTAAAATATGGGACAGACATATGTTTATAATACTGGCAAAGCAGAGGTTGCAGATGAAGAAGTTGAAGTGACTTTTGGCGTTTTTATAGATGGTACACTCAACAACAAAGCCAATACCAAACTGCGTTATAAAGTGGAAGGCAAAGCCGACCCACTTTTTGAAAAAGGAGAATCGACAACCGCTACAGCCGAAGAAAAGAAAATATTTGAGGAGAATACCGATACCAAAAATTGGTGGCTACGACAGATAGATTTAGGAGGTTATGGAGACGACACCAGCTACCATAACGATTATACCAATGTAGCACGATTGTGGTTTTGTACTGAAAAAGCGTATAAAATCTATGTAGAAGGTATGGGAACGGACGATTTTAAGGAAGATGTTGACGATGGTTATGCTTTCGGATCTGGTCTTACTGGTATCAGAGGGAAAGTACGCAAAGGGTGCGAGGATTTGGCAACCAAAATAGCAAAAGAAATAAAAAAGGATAAAAAGAAAATCCTAACCCAAATCACTGTCGATGTTTTTGGATTTAGTCGTGGTGCGGCTGCGGCAAGAAATATGGCTTATGAAATTAGAAAAAAACCTTATCCTCCTATAAAAGGCTCAATACCTGATGGTTATTACCCAATAAATCCAAATTCAGAAACTGGTATGCCCACTCCAAAATATAAACAAGCACTGGTAGATAAAGATGGTCTTGAAGTTGATTCAGATATGCTAGTAGAGGGCAAACTGCCTAAATATGGCTATTTAGGGTATTGTTTACTTAAAAAAATCTCATCTGAAGTATTAGCAGAAATAACCATAGTAGTAAGGGTTTTAGGTGTCTATGATACGGTTTCTTCTTATTATGAAGCAGGCGATTCATTGGGAACTTATGAGCAAGATGGCACAGTCGTGGATGAAAATATACTTTGGAAAGGAGTTAAGAAAACAGTTAAAGGCAAGAATCCATTAAGAGATTCAAACCCTTTTTCAAATAATGAAGAAGAACTCAATATACACGATTTTGGGTATGTTCATAAATTAGTTCATTTTACTGCCAAAGACGAACACCGTGTCAATTTTTCACTTACTCGTATCAAAGGGGCAGGATTAACAGACCGAATGGTTGAAAAAAATTTTCCTGGTGTGCATTGCGATATTGGCGGTGCTTATTCTACGGGAGAAGAGAAAAAAAGAAAAATTGCAAGTGAAAATGCTGTACGCAGTTTGGTAGGTAGTATTGTAGGAATTACAAAATTGGAATTGTTGAAAAATCAACTAATAAGCGAACATTGGTTTAACAAAGACCAAATTTGGATAGCAAGAACATTAACTAGAGTAGTACTAGAAAGTAAACGACTTCTAAAAAAAGAATATAGCTATATTCCATTGCAATTTATGGAAGAGTATTGCCGTCAGACACCCATGGACAATTATTTTAACGACCATTCAGAAACTAAATTTTCTATAGAAGACAATAAAGAACTAGTTGATGCAAAAAAACATTTGAAACCTTATGTTATGAACGAAGAAGGCGGAAAAGAATGGGAATTTATAAGCGATGAAGTACTGGCAGAAAAGAAAAGAAAACGTGAGGAACAAAATAAACTAGACAGAATGAAACTTGAGGTTGAAGAGGAACTCAAAAATCCTGAGATACAGAAACCAGTTTATGACAATTTGAACCCCAACGATTATAGACCCCAAGTTTTAGAAATAGAACCTAAAAAAGATGTAGCCGTACTAACTGAAACCTACCCAGAAGGAAGCGAAAATAACCCGATAGAATTAGAAGAGGTTGTTGTGACAGCCTATTCGCCACAGGGATTATTGCGTATTTTAAGAAACGAATATTTACATTGGTCTGCTGATTTTTCAGGTTTGGGGCTTGAAGGCAGAAGCGATAGAAAACGAGAGCAGTTTCCAAAAATGTAAAGTAGTTCCATGACAAAAACAAACACGTTGCAGAACCACAATGAAGTCCAAATTTTGCTACCCACACAAAGTGGTGTAAAAGAATATCAATTTAAAAATGTATCAACCAAAAATAAACTCACAACAACCGTTTTTAAAAAAGTAGCAATTGGTTTTTCGGGAATAGAAAATAATTTGTTGCGATACCAACTCATTTGTTTAGATTATGATATTGAAGCCAAACATTTAGGGTCAACTACTATTTTACGAAAAGTAGCCAATGTTTTTAATGAAGTAAAAATATATGTCAACCAAAATGGAACGATTACGTCTATTATAAATTTGAAACAACTTCAGGAACGCTGGCAGAATGCAAAAAAAGAATTACTTGAAATGAATGAAGGTGCCACATTATTAGATTTTTTGTCAGATACTGATGAGTTAATGGAAAACCAAGAGAATGTATTAAAATTTGTAAGTTCAAAAGAAATGTATGGTTTGTATTTTAACAGCTGTTGGGGCTATCATGATATAAATAAACCACGCTTTGAAGAACTAGAAATACATATTGAAAAACGAATACTGTATGACCAGCATACCCAACATTTGCAAAAACCATACAGCCAAGATGCAACGCTTGTATTAAAATCGAATAACGATAAAAAACAAAAAGTAAGCGAGATTACCTATAAAAACAATCAATTGCAAGAGGCTTTTTTAGAAATAATATCGCCAACTAAAACATCAAAATACTCAATAATATGTCTGACAACATAGCATTACCACAAGAAAATATTGCAGAAATCGAAGCCGAAAGAAGCAAGAAAGTAGTTGAAATTGACAAAAAAGAAAAGGAAAAAGACAAAGCCGAAGAAGACCAACAATTTGTAATTGATGGTACAATAATTCAATGCACTTCATGCATGGTGCCAATTGGGACGTTAAAAGTGAATTTTGATACACCAACTATACAAAACAAAAAAACGGCAACTGTAAAAGAAAAAAGCGCATTGAGCCTTAAATTTTCTGGAAATTGTTTAAAAAGTCCTTACCAAGCAAGTCCTTGTATGGCAGTGATGCAATTGGGTGAATGGCAAGATGTAGGTACAACATTGGTACAAGACCAAAAACCACTCATTAAGAAAAGCACCATTATGTGTAATTTTGGAGGTAGTAAAATTACTATAACCAAAAGCGGACAGATTAATGTGCCGAGTGTGATAACTGGTAAAGAAAAAGAAAAAGAAAAAGAGATTCAATATGTAAATGGTCATTTTTATAATGAAGATGGTGCTTTTGAAGGCAAGGTGGATATAAAAACGAATACTGGTGATGTTATTGATGTTTATACTTGTACTGGAAAAGGTAAATCAAAAGACAAGGATGGTAAAGAAATAGATGTTTATAATGGTATAAAATTAATGAAAGAGAATGATGTAAATATTACACATTCAGATTTTTGTTATATAGCTTATGTTGTGAAAATGGAGGCTGGTGGTCCAGATTTTAAAGAGTTAAAATGCATCGCATATAGTAGTTATAATTATTCAAACACTGTAACACTTAAAAAAGGTGAAAAAAGCAAATGGAAACAAGTATTAGCAGGAACATATTCATCAGTAGATGATAAACAAGAATTGACCGATACTTCAAATAATCAAAAGTCTAAATTAACTAGAAAAGCTATTTTTTATGTTTTAAATGGTGAAGATGATTTGACCAATGGCGCAACTTTTTGGGATGGGACAGATTTTCTTGCTTGGGGTAATTCAGAAACTAATCCATATAACAATCTAGGTCAAAATAAATTTGATGAATATAAATTTATAGAAATACCAAAAGATATATATGATTCATACTTAGCAGCAAATCGCACTTCTACAAAATATCCTGACAGGGGGAATCATAATGAAAAAACACATAAAGGAACTCATGAACATATAACAAAGAAAGTAAAAAAGAAAATATTAGACAAAGACAAAAAACCTGTTTTAGGAAAGGATGGTAAACCAACCTTCGAAGAAGTAGAGGTGCCTTCAAAAATAAAGTATGCGATACCAGCAGCAGATTTTGAAAATCAAGATTACTGGAAATCTGGAAATTTTTATTATGATACTGGCGTAAACGAAACTTATGGAATTTCAGCGATGGTAAGTGCTGGAGAAAGTATTTTTTGGAAAAAAACTAAAATAAGGCTAACAAGTGAAACTATAATTAAAAAATAGTATGAAAAAGTTAATTGTTATGTTTTTTATTATTTCCTCATGTTTATCTTTCTACGTTTTAAAATCTAAAAATCAGAATCACATATATAATGTGGCTTTCGTTCAAGAAATGTATATTGATAAAGGAAGTTACAGGTATTATAATGAAGATAGCACCTACACAAAAGGCGAAAATTCGAATGTGAAAAATTTCATTGGTATTTTTCCGAAGCTAAATGATACTGTAACTATCTACAAATTGAATACAGACAAATCTGAAAAAGCTGAAAAATTTAATTTTTGGTCTAAAAAAAATAAAGCACAGTCAATAACTTTTTTTTGCTCGGGGGAAGAGGTAAAAGTTACTTTTGGTAATAAAAATGATATTATTGTAAATAGTGATAAATATGTAGTAAATAATGAATATTATAATTTTCTGAAACAAAAAGTATTTGTTGAAGCGTCAATATTAGACTTAACTTTTTTTCTAAAAGATGGTTATGGTGATTATGCACAAATGCTTGATCCATTAAATAAAAATTGGAGAAATCAGAAAGAAAATAATACCCATAAAATTATTTCTGCTACTATTAAAAACAAGAACAATCAAACTGACGACCAATATTTTAATTATAAGTTTATTTATAAATATGATGAAAACGGAGTTTTAAAAAGCATTGAGGGTGAAAACAGATACAATAAAAATTTTATAAATAACACAGGAAAATACATTCAATATTCTATTTTAAATGGAGAAAATGAGCGTAGTTTGACAGAACAAATTTTATATAAAAATAAAAAAACATTATTTGATTCAATTGTTGGAAACATAGAACAATATTCCATTTCTAAAACAAAATTTTACACAAAATACCAATCAAAATTAAAAATTTTAGTATTAAATAAAAAACCAAGAAACATAAATGAGATATTTAAGATTTTAGATATTAAAAATCCTAATTAAATGAAATCAATTATATATTATTTATCATTCATTATAATTACTTTTTATTCTTGTCAAGGGCAAGAAAAAAAAAGTAAAAATGATATTGTAAAAATTCAGTCTCTAAAAAATTCTGTAAAATGCATGAATTATAAGGAAAAATATTTTTTTGAGTTTCCTGATGTATTTGGTAAAAATGAAAATAATTTTTTTAATAATATTATAATCAAAGATTATTCAAATTACTTAGATATTGATATTGCCCCTTTGACCCCAAAAAAAATAATTAATTTAGCTATTAATAATCGAAAGAAAGAATGTAATAACAATAATTTTAGTGGACTTACAGGTTCATATTACGATGTTACCTTCAACAATTCTATATTTTTAAGCATTACTATGAATTACGAATCTATTGCTGGGACTGCGGATTTAGATTCATACTATTACAATTTTGATGTTTCTAACAAGAAAATATTAGTTTATAATGATATTTTAAAAGAAAATAAAATAATTGATTTTATTAAAAAATGTAATGCCATATTGAAAGATAGATTAAAGGAATTAGGTATCCAAAATAAAGTTGAAACAGAGAATTCTGATGAGTATAAAGCACTATTAAAATTAAAGCAACTATTTAGTAACGATAATCTAGATTCTTTCTCAATAAGTGATAAAGGCATAACTTTTATTTACAATTATGGTTTTCAAAATGGTGTTTTTGACATCGATAATAATTTATATTTTTCTTATAAAGATTTTCAGAAATACACTAAAGAAGATTTTCAAAAAAAAATCATTAATTAAACTTATAAATGGTTATTTTATCATTAATGTCTGCAAGAGCTAAAAAAACGGATAAAAAACATTCCCTATTTGAACAAATTTATTATAAATTATTTTTTTCTAATACTAAAGAGATAAATTATAAAAATATAATTAGACTTTATAAAAAAAATTAAAAAATGGAATGCAAAAAATAAAATTAATATTCATTGTTGTCCGATAAAAAAGAAGCCAAATTAATGGCTTCTTAAAAAACATCGTAATTTTGAGTTGCAAAATTCAAATAACGATGGGCAAAAATAAGTATTTTTCGACTAAATCTGTTTTCGGACAGTTGATTTCTTTAATAGATGATTCAATGATTAAAAAAGCTGTTAAAAAGCATGATTCGAATAGGTATGTAAAACATTTCAAATGTCAAGATCATTTGTTTAGCATGATTTTTTGCACTTTAGAAAAATGTAATTCTTTGCGTGAAGTTTCTGGAGGGATGGTAGGTTTATCAGACAAAAAGGAAACAGTAAGAATCAATCATCTTCCTAAAAAGAGCACTTTGGCAGACGCTAATAAGGGTAGAAAAGTGGAATTTTTTGAAGAAATTTATAACAACTTACTCAAGAAATATAGCTTTGTTTTCTCGGACAGTCGAATTGAGATTGCTTTAGGGAAAAAGGTTAAAATAGTTGATAGCACAACAATAAGCTTGTTTAAAGACATATTAAAGTGTGTTGGAAGAAAGGCTTCTGATGGTAAAAGTAAGGGCGGAATCAAATCGCATAGTGTGATAAATGCCGATGAAAAAGTGCCAAACTTAGTTTGGTTTACACCCGCCACAACTCACGATCATCAGTTTTTAGAAAAACTAAAATGTGATGAGCATACCGTTTATGTATTTGATAAAGGATATAATGATTACAAGGCTTTTGGGCATTTTAGTGAGCAAAATACAGGTTTTGTAACTCGAATAAAAGACAATGCAAAGCACCAAATAATCCAACAAAATGAAATTCCAGAGAACATTCACAGCGGTGTTTTATCGGATGAAATCATTGAAGTTGAAGTTAATAAAGGAAGTGTGAAAACCAAATTGAAATTAAGAAAAATAAAATATTATGATAGAGAACACAAAAGAAGTTTTGATTTTATTAGCAATTTGTTTGAATTTAGAGCAGACACAATAGCTGCACTTTATAAAATACGGTGGCAAATAGAGTTGTTGTTCAAACAAATAAAGCAAAATTTTCCACTAAAATATTTCTTAGGAGATAATGAAAATGCCATTAAGATTCAAATTTATTGCGTGCTGATAGTAAATCTTTTGTTGGGCGTGGTAAAGAAAAGTTTAAAAAGACAGTGGTCTTTCTCCAATTTAGTTAGTTTTTGTAGAATTCATTTATTCAACTATATTCACCTAACTAAATTTTTTGAAAATCCTGAAAACAACTGGAAATTAGATAGGGAAAGAGATGGTCAATTAGGTTTATTCGATGATTATTTGGCGACTGGATAAAATTCGATAAACGAAACTAAAAATTATATTTTTTCGTTTATCGAACTCTAAAGGCAGTAGTGAAATACAAGTTAAGATAAGCTAAAACCTCGTAAAGTAAATGAATATAAAGAAAAATTAACCCTCTGATATTTTTTATCGGACAACAATGTTAAATAATGATAAAAAAATTACTACTACTACTTTTTTTTATTTGTAATTATGCATTCTCACAAGAAGAAATTCCATTTTCAGTTCGTTTTCAAGATTATATTCAAGGTGATATAACTTTTATTGCCAACAATATTGTGAATCGTAAAAATGCCAATGAAGCCTACAATAAAGTTAATGATTTTTCTAAACTAAATGATGAATTTGAAATGTCTTATATTGATATAGACAATGATAATTCAACTTTTTCTTCTAGCAGCGCCACAATAATACCAAATAAAAATGCAAAAGAATTGATTTTTGCAGGTTTGTATTGGAGTGCAACCTACAAATCCAAAATAGGACATAAAATTAGTGGAATTTTTCTGACCGAAGGAGATCATGAAAATAGTATTAATGATATAAAAATAAAAATTCCTTCACAGAGCAGTTACCTAGATATTACTGGAAAAGTTATTTTTGATGGTTACGAAAATGAAACCAATAAAAAGAATGCTCCTTACACCTGCTTTTATGACTTAACCGACATGGTTAAATCTAATCCTTACGGGGAATATTCAGTTGCCAATATTAAAGCTACTCAAGGATATCTAGAAGGAGGTGTTGCTGGAGGTTGGGTCATTTATTTCGTTTACAACGATAGCACTTTAACAAAAAAATATATCACTCTGTATGACGGATTTGCTTTTATACAAAGAACTATCGAAATAAATCTTTCTAAGTTTTTAACGCCAAAAACAGGACAAATAAACCCAAAAATTACGCTAGCCGCTCTTGAAGGTGATTTAAAACTTGATGGCGATAATGTTAGAATTAAAAGTGCAGTCAACAACCGATATTTTCCAATTATTTCGAATACCAGACCCGTAAATAATTTTTTCAATAGCCAAATTACTATTGAGAATGAGCCTTTTGTTACTAGAAATCCAGCTTCTTTGAATACTTTAGGATTTGACGTTTCATTGCTTTCATTTAACAATACAAAAAATAAAATTATAACCAACAATGCATCCCAAACGCAACTTAAAATAGCCACCAGTGGAGATAAATTTTATCTTTTTGCAGCTGGTTTTTCAACTGAAGTAGATGAAGTTTTTTTTGACATTATGAAAAAGGAACAAAGGGCAGAAAAAGAAAAAAATGTTTCAATGAATAGAGAAGAAAAAAATGAAACTATCGTACGTGAAAATAAGACTCCAACTAACGAAGGTTTTATTTTAAAAAGAGAACGAATTACTGAAAGAATGCCTATATCATTAAGAAAGTTAAACGTAAAAAATACCGACTTAAAGTATGGTTACTATATAGTATCCAATGTATTTGCAAACGAAAGTAACAAAATAAAATATATTGATTTCTTGAAAAAACATCAAATAGAATCCAATTCATTTACAAATCTTGAAAATAATTTTTATTATGTATATCTAAAATACTTTGAAAATTTAGAAGATACACAAAAAGCTTATGATAGTAATTTAGATAATACTTTTTTTGATGATTATTGGATACTTCAAGTTGATTAAATTTAGCTTTTATTAAATATACAGTAGAATAAATTAAAGCATTTTTTTCGTATTTTTGTAATTATTAAATATAGTTGATACTCTTTTGAAACAAATTACTTCTTTACAAAATCCGTTTATAAAATCTTTGGTTTTATTACAAGAAAAAGCAAAAACCCGAAAACAAACAGGTACTTTTTTAATTGAAGGCCAACGAGAAATCGAACTTGCCATAAAAAGTGGTTACGAAATTGATACAATACTATTCTGTATAGATTTTTATGACGAATCGAAAAATAGAAAAATAGAAAAATCAAACCAAGACATAAACTTTATAGAAATCTCCAAAGAAGTTTATCAAAAATTAGCTTATCGCGATACCACTGAAGGTATTTTGGCTGTTGCAAAAATAAAATCTTTATTATTATCTGATTTAAAATTATCCGAAAATCCTTTGATTCTTGTTGCTGAATCTCCAGAAAAACCAGGGAATATTGGTGCAATATTGAGAACTGCCGATGCTGCAAATCTCGATGCAGTGATTATTGCCAACCCAAAAACCGATTTATACAATCCAAACATTGTTCGATCAAGTGTGGGTTGCTTGTTTACAAGACAAATTGCAACAGGAACTACTTCAGAAATTATAGCATTTTTAAAAGAAAAAAATATCGATTTTTATTGCGCCACTTTACAAAATTCAACACCTTATCACACACAAGATTTTACAAAACCTTCTGCCTTGGTAGTAGGCACTGAAGATGCTGGATTAACAGAAGAATGGCGAAATGCGGCAACCCAAAATATTATTATTCCTATGGAAGGCGAAATAGATTCCATGAATGTTTCTGTTGCTGCAGCCATATTAATTTTTGAAGCTAAAAGACAAAGAAATTTTGTAAGTACTAGCCTACTCTAAATTAATATTGGATTCAAATAAAAATAGAAACAAATTTACACTAATTCCATCATGCAATTCATAATTTCGTCAATTCAACATTAATTTTTCGACTTAAATTTGTGTAAATTTGTGAAATTCGTGTAAAATTCTTGCTAGGCTGAATAATACTAAATTATAAATTATGAAAAAATATATTTTACTATCGCTTTTAATTTTTTGCACGACGATTTCTTTCGCACAAATCAGCGAAAAGCAAATTGATGAATTGGTAGAAAAAACATTAACCACTTTCAACGTGCCAGGAATTGCGGTTTCTGTGGTAAAAGACGGAAAAGTAATTCATTCCAAAGGCTATGGCGTAAAATCTATAATTTCCAATCAAAAAGTGGACGAAAATACACTTTTCGGAATAGCTTCCAACAGCAAAGCTTTTACAACCACCGCGATTGCCATGCTGGTTGAAGAAGGAAAAATGAAATGGGATGATAAAGTAATTTCTCACTTACCAAATTTCAAAATGTACAATGATTATGTTACCAAAGAATTCACTGTTCGTGATTTGGTCACACACCGAAGCGGATTGGGTCTGGGCGCCGGAGATTTAATGATTTGGCCTGATGGAAGCAATTTTAAACCCAAAGATGTTATTGAAAATTTACAATATTTAAAACCTGTTTCTGATTTTAGAACCAAGTATGATTACGATAATTTATTGTACATCGTTGCTGGTGAAATCATTGAAAAAGTAAGTGGTGAATCTTGGTGCGATTTTATCGAGCAACGCATCATGCAACCATTAAAAATGGATAAAAGTGCTGGCTCATTTGTTAAATTAAAAGATACTACAAATATTGTTGATCCACATGTTCCGACAGATGGAAAACTAAAAGTAATTTCAAGATATAAAAATCAATCATTCGATGCAGCAGCTGGAATTTATTCGTCTGTAAATGATATGAATAAATGGTTGATTATGCAATTGCAAAACGGAAAATATGGTGCGAATCAGGAAAATAAAATGTTTTCAGAAAATTCCCAAAATGAAATGTGGCAGCTACAAACTATAATTCCTGCAAAAGCTTCTCCGCCATACAATACACATTTCAGCGGTTACGGTTTGGGCTGGTTTTTGAGTGATGTAAAAGGTTATAAACAGGTTTCCCATACAGGAGGTTTGGAAGGAATTGTTACACAAGTAACCATGATTCCAGAACTCAATCTAGGAATTGTGGTGCTTACCAACCAACAATCTGGTGCAGCTTTTAGTGCTATTACAAACACAATTAAAAATAGCTATTTGAATATAGAATACAAGGATTATGTCGCTTTTTTTAGCAAGCGTGAAAAAGACAATATCGCTGAAGCTGATAAAACTACCGATGAAGTTTGGGCAACTATTGCAAAAAATCAAATTAACAAAGTAAAATTTGAATCTAAAAAAATTATTGGTACCTATAAAGACAATTGGTTCGGAAAAATTACCATTTCAGAAAAACAAGGCAAACTATTCTTTAATTCTGAAAGATCTCCACAATTGGCTGGAGAAATTTTATTTTATAAAGATACTATCTATGCTGTCAAATGGAATAACCGCAGTTTCAATGCCGATGCTTTCCTCACATTTTCACCAAATTATTCAAACATTAAAATGAAAGCCATTTCGACTTTGACAGATTTTAGTTATGATTTTCATGATTTAGATTTTAATCGTTTGAAAAAATAAATTACATAGTTTAAAATTATTATTTTGAAATTTTCATAATTTTTCCTAACTTTAAGAATTCAAGATAGATAATATGGTAGAGATTGATATTGAAAAGGAAAATAAAGCAATAGCACAGGAATATAAGGAGCTACTTCGTATCAGTTACCAAACACTTACTACAGAAGATAAAAAACTAATTCGGAAAGCATTTGATGTTGCAGTTGAAGCACACCAAGACCAACGTAGGAAATCTGGTGAAGCCTATGTATTTCATCCTATTGCAGTAGCAAAAATTGTGGCGGGAGAAATTGGTTTGGGTGCTACAGCCATAGCAGCCGCTTTGATGCACGATGTAGTTGAAGATACCGATATTACAGTTAAAGATATCGAGAAAATGTTTAATCCAAAAGTAGCGCAACTAGTCGAAGGATTAACCAAAATTTCTCAAGTCAAAAAAGACATGAACATTTCTATGCAAGCCGAAAACTTTCGTAAAATGTTGTTGACACTTAATGATGATGTTCGTGTAATTATTATAAAACTTGCAGATAGGTTGCACAATATGCAAACTATGGAGTCTATGGTCGATTATAAACAAGTCAAAATAGCCTCAGAAACTTTGTACATTTATGCTCCACTCGCCCACCGATTGGGTCTTTATAACATCAAAACAAAACTAGAAGATTTAGGTTTAAAATATACTGAACCAGCAGTTTACAATGATATTGTAAGCAAAATAAAGCAAACCAAAGAAGAACAAGATGATTATATACAGAATATTTCAAATGTTTTAAAAAAATCTCTTGATGCCGAAGGTGTAGAATATATTATAAAAGGACGTCCAAAATCTATCTATTCTATTCGTAGAAAAATGGCAGCTCAAAACGTTTCCTTCGATGAAGTTTACGATAAATTTGCCCTAAGAATTGTATATAAATCCAATCCCCACGATGAAAAATTCCTTGCATGGAAAATATATTCAGTAGTTACAGACCATTATCGTCCAAGTCCAAGCCGATTACGCGATTGGATATCATCTCCAAAATCAACTGGTTATGAAGCTTTGCACATTACTGTAATGGGACCACTCGGGCGTTGGGTTGAAATACAAGTACGAAGCGAACGCATGGATGAAATTGCCGAAAAAGGATATGCTGCACATTACAAATACAAACAAGGCGCAACCGAAGAAAGTGGTTTGGATGTATGGCTCAATTTATTGAAAGAAGCCTTAGAAAATTCTGAAACCAATGCTGTTGATTTCGTAGAAGACTTCAAAATGAATTTATATGCCAAGGAAATTTTTGTTTTCACACCCAAAGGGGAAATCAAATCATTGCCAAAAGGTGCCACATCATTAGACTTTGCGTTTAGTATTCACTCGGAAATTGGAATAAAAACCCGTGGAACAAGAGTTAATGGAAAATTGGTACAACTCAACCATGAACTCAAAAGTGGCGATCAAATAGAAATTATTACTTCTCAAAATCAAAAACCTACCATAAACTGGTTAGATTATGTAACCACTTCTAGAGCGAAAAATAAAATTCGAAATGTTTTAAACGAAAATACCAAAAAAATTGCTGAAGATGGAAAGGAAATCCTAACCAGAAAGTTAAAACATTTAAAAATAACTTTAAATGAATCGACTGTAAATGATTTGGTCAATTATTTTAAATTGAAAACAAGTTTAGATTTATTTTACCGCGTTGGAATTAGCGCCATTGACAACCAACAGTTAAGAGATTTTACTGCTCAAAAAAGCAACACAATATACAATTATTTTAAAAATAAAATAAAACGAAATCCATCTACAAATCCTGACATTATTCAAAAAAATGAATTGTCAAGTAATTATGATATGTTGGTTTTTGGAGCAGAACAAGACAAATTAGACTATAAACTTTCCGCTTGTTGCAACCCAATTCCTGGAGATCCAGTTTTTGGTTTTGTAACCATTAATGAAGGTATAAAAGTTCATAAACGGGATTGCCCAAACGCCATTAGTATGCAATCCAATTACGCTTACCGAATTATGCAAGCCAAATGGATCGATTCATCTCAACAAGAATTCAAAGCACTTTTGGAAATAACGGGTATGGATAGCATTGGGTTAACAAACGAATTAACAAGAGTTATATCCAATAATATGCATGTAAATATTCAAAGCATTTCACTTTCGGGCGATGCTGGAATTTTCAAGGGAACGCTAGCTGTTATTGTACCCAATAATACTATTCTCAAAAAACTCATTGACAATATTAAAAAAATAGATGGCGTAGATCGAGTGACCAGAATTTATAATAATTAAGTGAGAAGATGGAAGATGGAAGCTAAAATTTTATACTTCCCGAGTAATTCAAACTTCCTTCTTCAAAACTTCCCACTTCTAACTTCCCACTCCATTCATTAAACTTCCTTCTACAAACTTTTAAACTTCAAAATAAAAAATTATCTTTGCCAGATATGACACTTATAGCTACAGACAATAGTAAAAATCAAGAAATTGTAAAAAATGTATTTACAATGTATCTTGAAAACAAAGGACATCGTAAAACTCCCGAACGCTATGCCATTCTACAGGAAATATATAATAGTGAAGAGCATTTTGACATAGAAAATCTATATGCAAAAATGAAAAATAAAAACTATCGTGTTTCTCGAGCAACGCTTTATAACACCATAGAGTTGCTTTTGGATTGTGCGCTCGTTAGAAAACATCAGTTTGGTCAAAATCAAGCGCATTACGAAAAATCATATTTCGACAAACAACACGACCACATTATTATGCTAGATTCAGGAGAAGTAATTGAATTTTGTGATCCAAGAATTCAAACTATCAAAAAAACCATGGAAGAAATATTTGGTATAGAAATAATGAATCATTCTTTATATTTTTATGCAAACAAAAAAAGTTGATTTGGCAATTCGTTTTTTCGGCTATTTATTTATAACCAAATCCACAAATAACCAACTAATAACCAACTAATAACAATACAAAAATGACCGTAGATTTATTACTAGGATTACAATGGGGCGACGAAGGCAAAGGAAAAATTGTTGATGTTTTAACTTCAAAATATGATATAATTGCTCGTTTTCAAGGAGGCCCAAATGCTGGACACACTTTGGAATTTGACGGCATCAAACATGTTTTAAGAACCATTCCTTCAGGAATTTTTCATGATAATAATATCAATGTCATTGGAAATGGAGTTGTTATTGATCCTGTAGTTTTCAAAAGTGAAATAGACGGATTGGCAAAATTTAATTTAGACCTTAAATCAAAGCTGATTATTTCCAGAAAAGCACACTTAATACTTCCTACACACAGACTATTGGATGCCGCTTCGGAAGCATCCAAAGGAAAAGCCAAAATTGGTTCCACACTAAAAGGTATTGGTCCAACTTATATGGACAAAACTGGCAGAAATGGAATTCGTGTGGGCGATATAGAATTGGAAGATTTCACAGAAAAATACCGTGCTTTAGCAAATAAGCACGAAGAAATGATTAAATTTTATGATGTTGCAATTCAATATAACTTATCGGAACTTGAAGCAGAATTTTTTGAAGCCATCGAAGAATTAAAAAAATTAGATTTTATAGATTCCGAAGAATATTTGCATCAAGCCCAAAAAGCGGGAAAATCTATTCTTTGCGAAGGTGCGCAAGGTTCATTGTTGGATGTCGATTTTGGAACGTATCCGTTTGTAACTTCTTCAAACACAACAGCAGCAGGCGCTTGTACAGGTTTGGGAATTGCGCCAAATAAAATTAAAGAAGTATACGGAATTTTTAAAGCGTACACAACTAGAGTTGGAAGTGGCCCCTTTCCAACGGAAGATTTTGAGGAAGCTGGCGATTTAATGGCAAGTGTAGGAAACGAATTTGGATCGGTTACTGGTCGCAAGCGCCGTTGCGGATGGTTGGATTTAGTGGCTCTTAAATATGCAATTCAAGTAAATGGAGTAACACAATTGATGATGATGAAAGGCGATGTGCTTTCTGGCTTTGAAACTTTAAAAGTTTGTACTTCTTATACTTACAAAGATCATAATATTGCACATTTACCTTATAATATTGAACCCGAAAACGTACAACCAGTTTACACAGAATTTAAAGGCTGGAAAGCTGATTTAACAGGAATGAGTACTTACAACGAATTGCCAAAAGAACTCAAAGATTATATAGATTTTATCGAGAAAGAAGTTGAAGTTCCTATAACTATTGTTTCAGTAGGACCTGATAGGAAACAGACCATAAAAAAATAAAAATTAAGTGGTATTGAATTTATGTAGACGCTTTTAATATATAATTAACCGCGAAGGTTTAATTGATTAAACTTTTTAAATGCCAAATAAAATTTCAGCAAGTTTACAATTATTTATAAGAAGAATTATTCGTAGTTTTGAAAGCATTTTTTTCTTAGCAAAAGATTTATTATCTGAAAGAAATTTCATCTATTTATCATGCGTTACTGTTTCAATATCATCAGCATTTGCTGTAATTATTCTAAAAAGTTTCGCCCACAATGTTTTTTTGTTTGCCAATTACTTAAATACTTTTTTAAAATTACCTTATTCAAATAGTATTTTGCCAATTATAGGAATACTACTAACCGTATTCGTAGTTAGAAGGTTTCTTGATGGAAAGATAGACAAGGGAACTTCACATATTTTACATTCTGTAGCCAAAAAAGGAGGTATTGTTCCCAAGAAACAAATGTATGCTCAAATTATAACAAGCTCACTAACAGTTGGTTTAGGCGGTTCGGCTGGTTTAGAAAGTCCCATAGTAATTACTGGAGCTGCTTTTGGTTCAAATTTCGCAACCAAATATAAACTTTCGCAAAAAGATAGGATTTTGCTATTGGCGTGTGGCGTTGCAGCTGGAATTGGTGCTGCTTTCAACGCACCTATTGCTGGTGTCTTATTTGCCATAGAAGTAGTTTTAACAGATGTAACTATCTCAGCATTCATCCCTATTATGATATCTGCTGCGACTGGTGCTTTGGTTTCTCAAATTATGCTGAGTCGCGATATATTATTGAGTTTTAATCAAGAACAAACTTTCAATTTCCACAACACTCCCTATTATATTTTACTCGGAATATTAGCAGGTTTTGTTTCGGTTTACCATGTTAGAAATTTCAGAAAGGTTGAGCATTTTTTTAGTCGATATAAAAAAAATCCATACAAAAAAGCATTATTTGGCGCTACAATTCTGGGTATTTTAATTTTCTTTTTTCCAACACTTTTCGGAGAAGGATACGAGAGTATTAGAATATTATCTACAAAGCATCCAGAAATTCTGTTAGAAAATACAGTTTTAAAAAACTATAAAAATAGCGAATGGATTTTGCTCGCTTTTATAGGAATTACAACACTATTGAAATCATTTGCAACCGGATTAACCTTAGGAAGTGGTGGCAATGGGGGAAATTTTGCTCCTTCGTTATTTGTAGGTTCCTATTTAGGTTTTTTTATGGCAAAATCCATACATTTGTTAGGAATTTCTAATACTTTGCCTATTGCAAACTTCACTATTGTTGGTATGGCGGGAATTTTGAGCGGATTATTTCATGCACCACTTACAGCTATTTTTTTAATTGGAGAAATTACGGGCGGTTATGATTTGATGGTTCCCCTTATGATTGTTTCATCAATAAGTTATGCAGTTTCTAAAAAATTTGAAAACCATTCGATGGATGTAAAATCTCTTGCTGACAAAGGCGAAGTTTTTACAAGTGACAAGGATAAAAATATTCTACAAAGCATCAATTTTTTGGAATTGATAAAAACCAATGTTAAAACTATTAATTTAGAAAATTCCTTGGAAAAATTGGTTGAACACTTATCAAATTTAAATCAGGAAATTTTTCCAGTATTAAATGAATCTGATGAACTATTAGGAATAGTCAATTTTAATGACATTCGCGGAACTGTTTTTAATTCCTTTAGAATAAAATTTACCAAAGTAAATGAAATTTTAAAACAACCCATTGATGTTGTACAATATGATGATGCCATTGAAATCATCATGGAAAAATTTGAAAATACTAATCAAAATACACTGATAGTCATTAAATTTGGGAAATTTTATGGTTTGATTTTAAAATTAGATATTTTGGAAATTTACAGAACAAGATTGAAAGAAATGATAATTGAGTAATTATAAATAATTCATAATAAAAAGTAAAGTTCTCCTATTTTAATTAATTTTGGCAAAAATAAAAACATTGAATAAAATATATATTTTTTTCTTACTTTCATTACTCCTTTTTAGTCAAAATTCAGTTTGGTCTCAAGAAATAAAACCAACAGTTTTGCCACAAAACGGGAAGCAAGTGGTTATAGAACACTCAGATTTTTTAGACATTTCAGAAAAAGATGTACCTGGAGCAATTGTTTTTACAGGAAATGTTATTATTGTTCACGAAGGCATCAGAATGACTTGCAACAAAGCCTATCATTTTTCTAAATCGAATTTTGTAAAGGCATTTGGAAATGTTCAAATGATTCAAGGCGATACTTTATTCATGAATAGCAAATATGCAGAATACAATGGCAATTCAAAATTTGCCTTTGCCACTGGCGATGTGCTGATGCGAGATCCAAAAATGACATTGGCCACAGACACCATTAATTTTGACAGAAATTCGCAAGAAGCCTACTATAATACAAGTGGTACGATTAGAGATCCCGAAAATACTTTAACTAGTAAGTCTGGAAAATACTTTTTATCTCAGAAAAAGTTTCAATTTCAAACTGCCGTAACAGTTGTAAATCCTAGGCAAACTATTAAAACCAATCATTTAGATTATTATACAAATTCTGGACATGCCTATGTTTTTGGCCCATCAACCATTACTTCTGCTACGAATACCATTTATACAGAAAAAGGTTTTTACGATACCAAAAAGGACGAAGGGAAATTATTAAAGAAATCAAAAATTACCTATAAAGACCGACTTATTGAAGGCGATGATATTTTTTATGATCGGAAAAAAGATTTTGCAAGAGCTATCAATAATGTAAAAGTTACTGACACTATTAATGATTTTGTAGTAAAAGGTCATTATGCCGAGGTTTATAAACAAAAAGATTCCATGTTTATTACCAAAAAAGCTGTTGCCATTACATTGTTTGAAAAAGACTCTGTTTATTTCCATGCCAAAAAACTGCTTATTACTGGTATACCTACCAATAGAATAATTCGAGGTTCCAACAATGCAAGGTTTTTCAAAAAAGACATGAGTGGCAAATGCGATTCTATTCATTCCAACCAAAAAACAGGATTAACGCAAATGATTGGCAAACCCATTTTTTGGAATGGGAAAAACCAAATGACTGGAGACTTGATGCATCTTATTGCTGATACAAAAACCGAAAAAGTAGATTCACTAAAAGTTTTAAATAATGCTTTTATAATATCAAAAGATACTATTGGCGAAGGTTTTAACCAAGTAAAAGGTCAAAATTTATATGGAAAATTCAGAGAAAATAAATTACACGAAGTCGATGTTGTCAAAAATACAGAAGTTATTTTTTACATGCGAAATGAAAAAAATGAACTTATTGGTATTAATAAAAATGTAAGCAGTAGCATTAATATGATTTTGGAAGGAAACACTATTGATACCATTACTTTTTTCACTAATGTTGATGGCGATATTTATCCAGAAACAGAACTCCCAGAGAATGCTCGAAAACTAAGAGGTTTTATTTGGCGTGGCGATGAGCAAATTCTTACCAAAGAAGATATTTTTCCTCCCGATGAGTTGGAGTTGGATAAAAAAGCACAAAAAGAAGTGGAAAAGAAAGCACAAGAACCCGATGAACCCATGGAAGCTTCAAAAGAAACTTTAGAATATGGGAAACAAAAAGTCAAAAAAAAGAACTTTAAAAAAATAAATAACATTTAAAATGAAAAAAATAATCTTAACAATAGTTATTAGTTTGATTTCAATTTATAGTTTTTCTCAAACTCAATATGATATGAATCAGGAAGAAAACGATAAATTTAAATTGGCAGATAAAGAGTTAAATTCAACTTATCAGAAAATTTTAAAAGAGTACAAAACTGATACTGCTTTTTTAAAAAACCTTAAAATTTCCCAAAACATTTGGATAAAGTTTCGAGATGCAGAAATGAAAACCAAATATCCTGATCGAGGTGCCGGATATTATGGTAGCGTTCAACCTATGTGTTGGAGTATTCATTTGACACAGTTGACCAATGAAAGAACAAATGATTTAAAAATTTGGTTAACTGGAATCGAGGAAGGTAGCGTGTGCTCTGGAAGTGTAAATATCAAATAAATGATTAAAGATTTCTATAAATACCAAGCACAAACCACTCCTTACCCATTAGGTATGGAAGTGTCGCATGCGATTGGTTCTTATATTTACGATACAAAAGGCAATAAATATTTAGATTTTGTAGCAGGAGTTTCTGCTTGCACATTAGGTCATCAAAATCCTAGAGTCAAAAAAGCAATTATAGACCAGCTTGACAAATATTTACATGTCATGGTTTATGGTGAATATGCACAAGATCCAGCAATAAAATTATGCAAGTTATTAGCAGAAAATATGCCGGAAAAACTCAATAAAACCTATCTAGTCAATTCTGGAACTGAAGCTATAGAAGGCGCATTAAAATTGGCAAGAAGAGTAACTGGAAGAAGTCAATTAATATCGTGCCATAATGCTTACCACGGAAATACTATGGGTGCTATGAGTGTGATGGGTTATGAGGAACGAAAACAAATATTTCGCCCACTAATTCCAGATGTAGATTTTATAACCTTCAATAGTGAAGACGATTTACAAAAAATAACGACCAAAACCGCAGGAATTATTCTGGAAACCATTCAAGGTGGCGCTGGATTTATTCGTCCAGAAAATAATTTTCTTAAAAAGGTAAGACAACGTTGCGACGAAGTTGGAGCCATGATGATTTTGGATGAAATTCAGCCTGGTTTTGGTCGTACTGGAAAATTATTCGGATTTCAAAACTACAATGTTGTCCCCGACGTTGTTGTTATGGGAAAAGGGATGGGCGGCGGTATGCCAGTTGGTGCATTTACTGCAAATTCTGAACATATGGATTTATTGTCAGACAATCCAAAACTAGGACATATTACTACATTTGGAGGTCATCCTGTCATAGCAGCAGCTTGTTTGGCAACTTTGCAAGAATTGCTGGAAACCGATTTAATGCAAAAGGCGCTTGAAAAAGAGCAATTATTTCGTAATTTGCTAAAACACAAACTCATAAATGAAGTTAGAGGTGAAGGATTGATGTTGGCCATTATGACAGAAAGTCCAGAAATTACGAATAATATAATTTTAAAATGTCAGGATAAAGGTCTGATATTGTTTTGGTTACTATTTGAACCATGCGCAATCCGCATCACGCCACCGCTAACTATTTCAAATGAAGAGATTATTGAAGGTTGTGGCATCATTATTGAAGGAATGAATGAAGTTGGAAGTTAAATTTTCATTAGAAATTGATTTTTTAAACCCAAAAAATGTTAATTAAATTGTTCAAAACAATTGATTTTTATGACTGCTACCAAGCAAACGTTTCCTAAATTTATACTGGATAACATTAAAAAAAATGAGTATGTACTTGAGCCAAGATGAAGACGATTATAGCTTATCCTTATCA
>NZ_JANLVD010000021.1:0-5270 GCF_031363805.1 Flavobacterium sp.
ATTTCATTCCAGCGTTTATTTTGTAATACCGCTACATTTTTTGATTTTTTTAGTGCGCCAATTTTTTCAGAAACTTGCATTCTGTGACCCAAAAGTTCTAATAATTTTGAATCGTAAATATCTATATTAGCACGAAGTTTAATCATTTCTGTATTGAAATCTTCTTCGTTTGTTGTCATTTTTTTGACTTTCAAATCTTCAAAAATTTGTTTCAAAACTGTTGGAGTTACTTGCTGAGCAGCATCGCTCCATGCATTATCTGGATCGGTATGGGTTTCAATAATTAAACCATCATAATTCAAATCGAGTGCTTGTTGCGACACTTCTTGAATCATATCACGGCGACCTGTAATATGCGATGGATCAATTATTAAAGGTAAATCTGGAAATTTGCTTTGCAATTCGATAGCAATTTGCCATTCGGGAATGTTTCTGTATTTTGTTTTTTCGTAAGTAGAAAATCCTCTATGAATCACTCCAAGTTTTTTAATTCCTGCATTATACAAACGTTCGACACCGCCAATCCACAATGCTAAATCAGGATTTACAGGGTTTTTTACCAAAACTATTTTATCCGTATTTTGTAAAGCATCGGCAATTTCTTGCACGGCAAATGGGTTTACAGTTGTTCGTGCGCCAATCCACAATACATCGATATCGTGTTCTAAAGCCAGTTTTACGTGCGTTGCATTTGCTACTTCTGTTGCCATTAAAAGACCTGTTTCGGCTTTGGCTTTTTGCAACCATTTTAAACCAATAGCTCCAACACCTTCAAAACCGCCTGGACGAGTTCTTGGTTTCCAAATTCCTGCTCTAAAAATAGACACGTCAGAATTTTTCAATTCATGGGCTATTTTCAACACTTGTTCTTCGGTTTCGGCACTGCAAGGCCCAGCAATTACTAATGGATGTGATAATTTAAAATCTTCTAACCACGTTCTCATTGTTTTATTATTCTCCATATTTTTGTTTTTTAACCACAAAGAGCACAAAGTTGTTCGCAAAGTTCACAAAGAAATTTGAGATTATTCAAATTTGCAACTCTTAAATTTATTTTTGTTATTGAAATTGATTTTTGACCCTTCGACTGCGCTCAGGATGACATTTTTGATATTGTCATTGAAACCTTTTTAATGCTTCTTTTATTTTTTCTTCATCAATGCATAATGAAAACCGAATGTATCCTTCGCCGTTGGTTCCAAAAATAGTTCCAGGTGTGATGAATAAATCTTTTTCATATAATAATTGATTTACATAAGCTTCCGCGTCACTAATTCCAGAAGGTAATTTTGCCCAAACAAACATACCTACAGAATTTTTATCAAAAGAACATTTTAATATATCTGCTAATTGAAAAACTAAATCGCGTCTTCTTTTATAAATTAAATTCTGCTCTTCAAACCAAGATTTATCCAATTTCAAAGCTTCAATTGCTCCTTTTTGAATGCCATAAAACATGCCAGAATCCATATTGCTTTTTACTTTCAAAACTGCATCAATTAATTTTGAATTTCCCACAACCATTCCAACGCGCCAACCCGACATATTGTAGGTTTTGGATAATGAGTTGAGTTCCAAAGCGACTTCTTTGGCACCATCAACTTGCAAAATTGAAATCGGATTATCGTTTAAAATAAAACTATACGGATTGTCGTTTACAACCAAAATGTTGTGTTTTTTGGCGAAAGCCACCAGCTTTTTAAACAAATCTAAACTTCCAGAAGCTCCGGTTGGCATATTGGGATAATTGACCCACATTAGTTTTACTTTCGACAAATTTTGTTTTTCTAAAGCTTCAAAATTAGGCTCCCAATTGTTTTCTGCTTTTAAATCGTAAAAAACAGATTTTGCACCAACCAAATTCGTCACTGATGTGTAGGTAGGATAACCTGGATTTGGAATTAAAACTTCGTCGCCTTCATTCAAAAAAGCCAACGAAATATGCATAATTCCCTCTTTGGAACCCATTAATGGTAAAATTTCAGTATTGAAATCGGCATCAACATGGAAGAATTTTTTGTAAAAATCCGCCATTCCTTTTCGCAATTCTGGTAAACCTTGATAACTTTGATATTGATGTGCGACAGCATCATTCATGGCGTTTTGAATCGCTTCGACAACCAACTTTGACGGTTTCAAATCTGGACTTCCAATTCCCATATTGATGATGGGTTTTCCTTGCGAAATCAATTCTCGAACTTCACGAAGTTTTGACGAAAAATAATATTCTTCGACTGTATTTAATCTGTTTGCAGTAACTATCATGCTATTCCTTTTTTATATTCGCCCAAAACTTTGAAATGTGTGGTCATTAATTCTAATATTTTTTTGGCTTTTTCATAATGTTTGTATTTTTCGAAAACGACATCTACAAAAAATGAATATTGAAATGGGGTTTCAATAATAGGCATCGATTGGATTTTGGTTAAATTCAATTTACAATTATTCATCACATTCAAGACAGTTGCCAAACTTCCTGCAGTATCATCAAGCTCAAATTTTACTGACGCTTTATTAATCTCTTCTTTAGGTAATTCTTTGTTTTGTGTTTTCACGATAACAAAGCGTGTTTTGTTACTTTTTACGGTATGAATTCCTGCTGCCAAAATATCCAAATCGTATAATTTTGCTGCTGTTGGACTAGCAACTGCACCAATTCCTACTAAATTTTCCTCGTGAATTCTTCTGGCTGTTTCGGCAGTATCGCCACTTTCAACCAGTTTAATGTGCGGGTATTGTTTAAAAAAAACAGCGCATTGCAGCAACGCAATTGGGTGAGAATGCACTTCTTTGATATCGTGTATTTTTTGTCCTTTTAACGCCATCAAATTCATGTGAATATCTAAATAGTGCTCGCCAATAATGTGTAAATTATTGTTGTCTATCAAGGCGTAATTTGGAACAATGGAACCTGCAATAGAATTTTCGAGCGCCATAACGCCTTTATCTGTTTTGCTGTCTTTTAGACTCGTCACTAAATTTTCAAACGACATGCATTCGTCGAGCGACAATTCCGATTGAAAATATTCTTCGGCTACCTGATGGTGAAACGATCCTTTGATTCCTTGAATGGCAATTTTTTTTATTTCCATGATGTGCAAAAAAAAATCCCGATGCGAATCGGGATTTTTATATATGTTTTTGAATTAATAATTAATCAGATAACAATACAACAATCCCTTTCTATTTTCCAATAGAAATTAAAAGAATTGTTATAATAAAAACTGTTGTTTAACATTTTTGTTTTGTTATTTGGCTAAAGTATAGATTTTTTCTTTTGCTGCAACAAAAGTTTTATTTTTTTTACAAAATTTAACATCCCAATTATATACTTTTGTTAAAAATCACGAATATGTCTATTGAAGTTAAAAATATTTCTAAAAGTTATGGTGCTCAAAAAGCGCTTGACAACATTTCTTTTGCTGTAAAAAAAGGAGAAATTGTAGGCTTTTTGGGTCCAAATGGCGCTGGAAAATCCACTTTGATGAAAATTTTAACTACTTATATTTCTGCCGATGAAGGAGAAGCAATAGTAAATGGCAATGATGTGATCACCAATCCTAAAGCAGTGCAAAAGTCAGTTGGCTATTTGCCAGAGCACAACCCGTTGTATTTGGATTTGTATGTGAGAGAATATTTGGCTTTTAATGCCGATGTATATAAAGTTGCTAAATCCCGCATTGATGAAGTGATTATTTTAACGGGTTTAACGCCTGAAAGTCATAAAAAAATTGGGCAATTGTCTAAAGGTTATCGTCAGCGTGTTGGTTTGGCAACTGCACTTTTGCACAATCCTGATGTTTTAATTCTTGATGAACCTACTACAGGATTAGATCCAAATCAGTTGGTTGAAATTCGTGATTTGATAAAAAATATTGGCAAAGATAAAACAGTTTTCTTATCGACACACATTATGCAAGAGGTTGAAGCGATTTGTGATCGTGTGATTATTATAAATCAAGGAAAAATAGTGGCCGACAAGAAATTGGATGTTTTAATTTCTGTAAATGATGAGCAAATTATTGAAGTTGAATTTGATTATAAAATTGAAGAAGAAGCAGTTGCAAAAATCCCTCATTTGAAATCGTATAAAAACACGCACGATTTTGTTTGGGAATTGACTTTTGTTTCTGATAAAGATATGCGCCCAGCAGTTTTTGATTTTGCGCACGATAACGGATTGAAAACGTTGCAACTAAACCAGAAAAATAAAAATTTAGAAAGCATTTTTAGGGAAATGACGAAAAATTAGTAATCAGATTGCAGTTTGCACTTAGCCCAGATTGAAACGTATGAATCTATGTAAACCTAAATTCATTTAAATATACTGATTATTAGTATTTTATGATTTTTAATGTTTACTTAAATTTATCAAAATACATACTAATTCGCATTTCGTTGACTATTTGTTGCCTATGTAAAATCTTTTTAATTACCTTTGCTTGAGTTCAAAGATAACAAAATATGGCTACTGTAAAATACCTATTGCAAAGTAAAAGCGAAACTTCTAACATTTATGTCAGATATTCCATCAACAGGCAAACCGTTTTCAAAAGAAAAACTGGATTTATTATCAACGCCAAAGATTGGAGTTTAGACAAAGCACAACCCAAAGCTGGCAGAGAAGATTTAAAAGCTTTAAAATCAAAATTGGAGAAACTTTCAACTTTTATAAGTGATTCACATAACAATGCAGTGAGCAAAGGAACAACCTTTACAGCAGAATGGCTGGAACAACAAATTAATGCATTTAATAACAAAACCGAATTTGTACCGTTGGATGTTTATATTAATTATTTACAAAAATATATTGACCAAGCACCTTATAAACAAAATAAAAAAAAGGAATTGGGACTGAGCAAAGGTCATATTACTAATTTAATATCTACAAAAATTAATATACTTCGTTATGAATCAGAAGTTTTAAACGGTAGAAGCATATTAATGAAAGAAATGAATATTGCTTTTATTGAGAAATTGAAAACTTGGTTATTTAATCAGAAATATTCAGTCAATTATGTAGGTAAAGTAATTGCCAACATTAAAACCATTTGTTTTGAAGCTTCTAATAACGATATTGAAATATCATCCCAATTGAAAAGTGTTAAATGCCTGACAGAAAAAAAAGCACCTGAAGACATCGTATTTTTGAGTGAAGAAGAACAAGAAATTATTAAAAATACTGCGCTAACCAGTAAGGCGTTAATAAGTGCAAGAAAGTGGCTTTTATTGGGTTGCCTAATTGGTCAGCGTGGTGGCGATTTATTATC
>NZ_JANLVD010000042.1:0-3049 GCF_031363805.1 Flavobacterium sp.
TCACGGTGGTAAAATTCTTCTAAAAAAATTTCGGCCAACGCGCCACCCAAATCTGGATCTGAACCTGTTCCGAATTCATCAATTAAAAACAATGTTTTGGCATTGCACTTTTTTAAGAAATAGTTCATATTTTTTAATCGGTAACTATAGGTACTTAAATGATTTTCGATAGATTGATTGTCGCCAATATCTGTTAGAATTCTATCAAACAAACACGTTTCACTGCGTTCGTGAGCTGGAATCAACATACCAGATTGCAACATCAATTGCAACAAACCTACTGTTTTTAACGAAATAGTTTTTCCGCCCGCATTCGGTCCAGAAATAACTATAATTCTATTTTCTAAGTTAAATTCAATAGTTTGTGAATGCGTAATTTCGTTGCTCGCTTTGTTGTTTAAATATAAAATAGGGTGGAAGGCATCTTTAAAATAAACCCTGCGTTCTTTAGTTATATTGGGTAAAATCCCGTTGATTCTATTGGCATATTTCGCTTTGGCAGCGATAACATCTATATCGCTCAAAAAATCCTGGTACTGAATTATTAAAGGAAGAAACGGTCTTATTGTATTGGTTAACTGTTTTAAAACACGGGTGATTTCTTCTTTTTCTTCATATTCCAAATTACTCAATTCTCGTGAATATCGCAAAGTAGCTTCGGGTTCTATAAAAGCCAAACTTCCTGTTTTTGAACTTCCTAAAATAGTGCCTTTTACCTTTCTGCGGTACATGGCTAAAACTGCTAAAACCCTACGATTGTTTACAAAACTTTCTTTAATATCATCCAAATAGCCCAAGCTGTTGTATTGGCTCAATGCCATACCAAAACTTTGGTTTACTTTGCCTCGAACGGCATTTATATCTCTACGAATATTTAATAAATCTGGTGAAGCATTGTCTTTAATTTCACCGTATTTATCGACCACATCGTCAATAGAATTGATGATTAGCTTTGTAAGTTCAATTTGACTTGATTTTTTGAACAAATTGGGATAATATTCTTCAAATTTTTTAAAATATTGTAATAGAATATTCGTGGTTTCAGATAATGTGGCAATTTTTCTAAAACTACCAACTTCTAGAAAACTGTCTTCGATAGCCAAAAATCTAATTTCGTGCGATATGGCATCGAATCCATGATTTGGAATGGCATTGTTATTCTGGAAAGAAGAAACGTATTCTGAGGTTTGATACAACGCTGTCATCAAACTTTGTTCGTCTTGGAAAGGTTTTATTTCCAAGGCTTTTTGTTTGCCAATATCGGTGTTACAAATGTTGGAGACTGTTTCTAAAACTGTTGAAAATTGTAAATCTTGGAGTGTTTTTTCGGTAATTGAAATCATTGATATATTTAGAATAAAACAAAGTTACAAATGTTTAAACGCATAATTGATATAGATTTTATATTTTTGATAAAAAATATAAAATGAAAGTAAATATTCATGAATCTTGGCAAAATACACTTTCTGAAGAATTTGATAAACCTTATTTTGTTTCGCTTATTGATTTTGTAAAAAGCGAATACAATACAAAAAAATGCTATCCAAAAGGAAGCCAAATATTTTCTGCCTTTGATTTCTGTCCGTTTGAGGATGTAAAAATAGTCATTATTGGTCAAGATCCTTATCATGGTTATGGTCAAGCCAATGGTTTGTGTTTTTCTGTGAATGATGGCATTGCAATGCCACCATCGTTGCTCAATATATTCAAAGAAATTGAAACTGATATTCAAATTCCCTTTCCTAAAACTGGGAATTTGGAACGCTGGGCAAAGCAAGGTGTTCTGTTGTTGAATGCTACATTGACTGTAAGAGAAAATGAAGCGGGAAGCCATCAAAAAAAAGGTTGGGAAACTTTCACGGATGCCGTTATTCAAAAAATTTCTGATGAAAAAGAAAATGTGGTTTTCTTGCTTTGGGGCGGTTTTGCACAAAAAAAAGGAAGTCGAATTCATAAGGATAAGCATTTGGTTTTGGAATCTGGACATCCATCGCCATTGAGTGCCAACAGAGGGTTTTGGTTTGGTAATAAACATTTTAGTAAAACAAACGATTTTTTAAAATCCAAAGGTTTGAAAGAAATAACATGGTAATTGATCAGAATGAGGATTAATTTTAGCCCCGATTGCAGTGGAAATCCTGTCATTGCGAGGAACGAAGTAATCTTATTATGTGATTGCTTCGTTCCTCGCAATGACAGATTGCAACGAAAAGCGGGAACAATGTTGAAAATAAACGCAATGTTTGTGCTTCAAAAAAAATTACCCATTCACTAAAAGTGTTGACATACCACCATCCACATGAAAAATTTGCCCGGAAATCCAACTGCTTTTATCACTAATTAAAAAATTGGCCATTTGCGCAATATCGTCAGTAGTTCCAAAACGTTTTAAAGGATGGCGTAGCGATGATTTTTCTTTCTTTTCGTCATTATTCAAAAATTTATCAGCCAACGGCGTGTCTGTTAAAGATGGCGCAATCACATTAACTCGAATTTTTGGTGCATATTCCGCAGCCAAAGCTTTTGCGAAACCTTCAATAGCACCTTTTGCAGCGGCAACGCTTGTGTGAAAAGGCATGCCCATACTGGCCGCAACACTACTAAATAATACAATACTCGATTGATTTGAAGCCGTTAAATTGGGTAAAAGAGATTGAATAACTTTAACAGCACCAATAAAATTAATTTGTAAATCGGTTTCAAAAGCGTCGATTTTTAGTGCTTTAAATGGTCGAAGGTTGATGCTTCCAGGACAATAAATTAATCCATCGATAACGGCTGGCAATTTTGAAACATCCAAAATATCTGTAGAAGCATCAAATGGAATGTGTGTAACATTTAAATTTGTTAATTCTTCATTGGTTCTTGAAGCTACAAATACATTGTTTCCTTGTTGTAATTCTTTGGCAATAGCCAAACCAATCCCGTATGAACCGCCAATTAATAGTATATTTTTCATTGTTTTATTTTTTAAATTCTCCAAAAAGTTCAATTAATTTTTTCTCTCTGTGCTCGAATATTTCTTTCAATTTTGGTTTTACTAAAAAAG
>NZ_JANLVD010000157.1:0-2949 GCF_031363805.1 Flavobacterium sp.
TTTTTTCTTCTGTTATTTAAATTTTTTCCATTGCAAAGTAAATCGGCTACATTATTTCGTTGCGAATAAATTTGAGAAGTAATCCAAGCATTTCCTCCAGTCCAACCTTTTACATTGGCTTGGTTAAACAAATCCATTCCTTGTTCTTTTAAAAAAAATGCTGTTATTTTTTTGTTTGGGTTTTCAACTTTTAATTCATCAAAAATGGGCAATAAATATTCCAATGGATTTTTAATTTTGGAACCAGCATTTTCTTTTTTAAATTCTTCAGTGAAAATTTTGGTGAGCAGAGGTCTAATTTCAAAATTCACATCTCTCAAATAATCGCCATAATAAGTAACCAAATCTTCTTTCGGATTATCATATATAAACCATTTCAAAATTTTCCGAGTTAGTAAATAGGGAATATTTTTTTGTTCAAAAATAATATCTATCATTTCGTCAATTTTAAAATTTCCATTTTTGCCGAAATATTCAAAGCTTTCATTATTTTCAAAAAGTGGTCTGTATATGGCATTTTCTTTTCCAATTCCTAATCCAGCCAAACCTTTTGCACCATTTTTAATATCTGCTTCTGTATAATTTCCAATTCCTAGAGTAAAAAGTTCTAGTAATTCTCTGCTCAAATTTTCGTTAAGCTTTCCTTTTCTATTATCAACATTATCGAGATATTTGACTATGGCATTGGTTTTAACCATTTTTTTTGTCAGATCCTTAAAATTACCAAAAGCATTTTCTCTTAAAATTTGATTGTGTTGAAATATCCAATAATTTACTTTCACTTTTTGAAACGTGGCAACGTAATGATTGTGCCAGAAGCAAGTCATTTTCTCCCGAAGTGGAAATTCTTCATTCATCATTTTTTCGAGCCACCAAGATTTCATTTCAACAGATGTTTTGACCTCTTTTTTTAGAAGTTCTTTTTTCTCTTCTGGACTTGCTTCTTTTCTAATTTTTTGAATGGCTTTAAAATCTTCCAATGATTTTGGACTATTGGCAAGCAAATCTGGAACAGAATGGTCTACTTGAGATGAGAATGATTTTTCTAAAAATTTTTCAATTCCAATAGAAGCCATCATTTCGGCTTGTTTGCCAGAATATCCTAATCTTAGCGACCAAAGCTTATAATTGTTCATAACCAAAGTTTTTAATTATCGTCTTCTATTTTTAGAAACCTTTACAACTTTTACATTTGGTTTTCTTTTAGATTTTTGATATTTTTCGCTTCGATTGTTGCTTTTTAGAACAACAGTTTTGTGGTTGTTTTTATGAATGACTATTGTAGAATGATTTCTTCTTGGTGCGTATACTTTTCTTACTATAACCAAACGACATATTGGTGTTCTGTGATAATAAACTCTGTGTGGCGCTGCTCTTGTATAAAAAGTAGCATAACGAAATGGTCTCCAAGGTTTCCACCAACGCGGATAAAAACCAAATCTGTGTGGTGATTTCCAAGCCACATATCTAGGCGCATAAATGTAGCGTACTGAGGGCCAAAACCATACATTTACAATTATTCGTGTAGAAATAATTTCGGATAAACTTGGTCCACCTTTTCCTTGATTCATTTTTTCCGAAACATCATAAGGTTCCGCAATAGTGTTTTCTGCATACAAATCTTGGTCGCCTTCAATTTGCAAGGTAGCTTCTTCATTTCCAGTTTTTTCGATGCCAACAGTTGCAATATCTTGTTTTTCAGTTTTACTCAAAAAAGTACTTAGCACAATAACGTGTGTATCGTTTTCTTTAATATCATCAACATTTATGTAATCAATATTGCCGTCATTATTCAAATCAAGATTATTTACATTGTTACTTTCTTGATTTAGTAATTCTTCAAAATTTTCTAATGAATTTGCTTTTTTGAATAAGTCCAAAGCGCCTTCCAAACTAAAATTTTCGCCTGTAAATTCTGGATTGTCATTTTCCTGAGCAGAACTAAAAGTTATTCCTAGAATAACCAAAAGTAGTGTGATTGTTTTTTTCATAATCTATTTAATTTTATAATAAGACTACAGAAAATTAAAAAGGTTTAATGTGGTTGATTAAATTTTAGATTTATCTTCAAGCAAATCACTTAAATGTAATTTTAAAGCTTGTACCGAAATACTAATTTCCCAAAACGATATGGCTAGCGAAATTAATAAGGAAAGCAAACTCAATCCGAAAAAATAAATTGCAAAAAGTTGAATTTCAAAAAACAACAATAACATGGCGAAAACAGATAAGAATAAGCAAAGAACGCCAAACATTTGCATGTAACGAATAAGCGTTAATCGTAAATTAAGATTTTTTATTTGCAAATAAATGGTCTTATGGTGCTCTTCATCATATGTTTTTTTTAAACTTCTTATAATTTGTGCAATTGTTAAAAATCGATTGGTATATGCCAATAATATTAATGATGTAGCGGAAAAAAGTAATGCAGGAGTTTCTATGTTTAATGTCATAATGCAAACTATAAAATGTAATCTGTATTTATAAAATTCGATTCTTTGTTATTTAACAAGGCTTGCAAAATTTCATTGTTATATTCATTGTCTTTTGATGCTACAAAGGTTCTAATTGAAAATGATCGTAAAGCATCATAAATACTTAGTGTCCCGACTGCAGAATCCTTTCTTCCAGTAAACGGATACACATCTGGACCTCGTTGGCAAGAGCTATTTAAATTTACACGGCAAACCAAATTGACTAAAGTATCAATTAAAGGAGCTAGGGTTTTAACATCTTTACCAAACAAACTTACTTGTTGTCCATAATTGGATTCTGCCATGTCATCTAGCGGTTCTTGGATATCTTTAAAAGTAATAATGGGTACCAATGGACCAAATTGCTCTTCGCTATAAATTCGCATTTTTTTATTTACGGGATATAATACTGCTGGAAAAATATAATTATCCAAACGTTTACCACCTTTTTCGTTAATAATTTTAGCACCATGTA
>NZ_JANLVD010000091.1:0-3682 GCF_031363805.1 Flavobacterium sp.
CAGGAAGCGACCGTGTGAAGACTGGGAACGCAGACAACAAAAAAAGAGCTGCCATTTTTCTTGGCTGCTCTTTTTTTTGGTGGCAAGTGGTCTGTGGAACGGAGGCTTTTTAGCCGACTGGAACAGCCCAGCGGAACAAAGGAAGCGACCGAAGGGAGACCGCTTTATTGCTTTTCATTGTTTGCTTTTTTATTTGATTGGATGCAATTTATCAATAGCCGTTTTTAAAGCGTTTAGTCCTGTTTGCCGATATTTTTCTGTGGTGTCTGGGCTTTTGTGTCCTGCAAAATGTTGTACTATTCGTAAGTCGTTATTTTTGATTAATAAATTCGCTATTACACTTTGTCGTATCGTTGTTGAAGTTAGTTTCTTTTTGGATTGTTTTTGATAAGTTGATATTAAATAATCTACATCTTCTTTTCTTATTGGAGTTCCTAGTTTACCTAACAATAAAGCATTTTTATCGTTTCTAAAGGTTTTAAGTTTGTTTCTATCTTGATTGATAAATTCATACAATAAAAGGATTTGTTCGGCTTTTAAAGGTAGATTTCTAGCGTTGGTTATTCCTGTTTTATGTATTTGTATTGTGGCTTTTTCTAAATCTATATCAGTTAATTTTATGTTCTCTATTTCTCCAAGTCTTAAACCTTGATGAACCAATAAACTCATTATGATTTTGTTCCTTTTAATTAAAAATGGATAGCGTTCTATTCTTGGAACAAGCAGTATTTGTAGTTCTTTTTCTGTAAATAAATCTTGTAATTGGATTGGATTTTCTTTGCCGTCTCGTATTCTTATGGCTCTAACTGGATTGTCTTTTCGTTTTCCTATTTCAATTAAATAATCATAATACTTTTTGATAGAAGCTATTACTCTTTTTACATTACTTACACTGTGTTGTTTTCTTAATATTTCTACATACTGCATTACTTTTTGATAGTCGTATTTGTCTGCATTTTTATTGTTCTTTTTGTATTTATTGATGTCGTAAACATAACTTTCTATCGAACTTTGCATTAAACTTTGGCTTAAATAATCGGTGATGCTCATTGTTGTAACTTTGTTTTTAAAAAATTAATTCTTGTATAAATCTGCGTGGTTTTAAGTTGGCTGTGTCCTAAAAAATCTCTAACCATTTCTATACTCATTTCATTTTCTAATAAGTGTGTGGCAATACTATGGCGAAGCGAGTGCAAACAATAGTTCTCGGGTTTTAGGCTTTGGGTTCTTTTGAGTATTCTTTTAAATAATTCATACATATTATCGCCTTTTATTTTACTGCCGTAGATGTTCACTAAAAAACTTTCTTCGTCTTCTTTTCTAACGATTTCTGTATAACTAAAGTAATCTTTTAAGTCTTGTACAATGCTTTCAGTAAGTGGTATTACTCTACGTTTTTTGCCTTTTCCTTTTCTAATAAATAGTAGTTTTTGTTCAAAGTTTACATCTTTTATATTTAGGTCTTGGGCTTCACTTCTTCGTAATCCACAACCATAACACAAGTGCAATATTGTTTTTTCTTCTAGGTTTTGAGTGTTTTTGTAGAGTAATTCGATTTCTTCTTGAGTAAATACTATCCGCTCGTTTTTAGTAGTTTGTTTTACTTTTAAATTGTATGGATTTCGTTTTATAATTTTGGTTCTTTCTAAATAATCAAAGTATAATTTAATGGCTAATAGTTGGCTGTAGATGTGGCTTTCGCTTATGGCTTTCTTTGTTACTCTGCTTGGTTTTGTTTTTAGATATTCGTAGTAGTTTTTTATATGTATATCCGTTATTTTTTGAGGAACTTCTTTTATATAATTTAATAAATTTTGTGCATATTTTGGATAATTTACTACTGCATTTTTGCTATATCCCAGGTTTAATAATTCTCTTCTAAAGTCGTTTATTGTATTATCTAGTATCATTTATTATGTTTTTTAGGTTGTACTTTTTATTTCGACCGAACGCTAGAGTTATTTTTTTGGTTTTTGCTTATATAATAGGGTTTTATAGATTTTTTAGTGTTCGTTTGGTGTTCGTTTAGCGTTCGTTAGTGTTCGGTTTTAAGTTTTGGATCTGTTTTATAAAATGGTCTTTTAATTTTTTTCTAACGCTCTGTATGTCATCAAAATAGGCTATTCTATATTTAAATCCTTTGTTGCCGTGTCCAAATTGTTTGATGTATTCCAGTTGTACTAATTGATTGATATAGTATTGTAATTGTGTCTTTTTAAATCCTGTAGTTTCCATTGCTTCGAACCTTGTAAAATCATCTGTTTTAAACTTCTTTTTTAGCCGTTCAAAAAACTGTCGCAAAGAGCCGTCTAACTCGTCAATTTTCAATATTATACTTTCAAAAAGTATTTCTACGGCTTCTTCAACGTCTGTAATTTCGGTGATTAATTTATTGTTTTGGGTTCGTCTATGGTATTGGTTTATAATGGTTATTTGTTTAATAATGCTTTGGAACATTTCATTTAATCTCCGTTTTTTGTGTACGTTTTCAGGTAATTGTATTTGTGTAGCATACGGATTTTGTACTTCTTCTACTTTTAAAGCTCGTAGTATTTTTTGTAATTGTTCTTTGGCTTTCTCTTGGTTATTTTCGTTTATTTCTCCTGCTATGCGCTTGTTTTGATAATTGATAATTTTGTCGGTTTGATCCTGGCTTTCATCAACGGCTAATAAAAAACTCCTACTCATATTATCCTCGTACAAATCGCCTTTGGTTGTGGCACTCAAGGAACTAAAAACGCCTTTTACTTCTTTCTTAACGCTCTTGATATTTCCTTTTTTATCCTTGATTGATACCGAACTCGATAGCTTTTGATTACTTATTAATTCCCGCATTGCAAAAAGTGCTTCTTCTTTTAAGCCGTCTAAATCTTCAATAATTAATAGTTTGTTTACTAGGTCATATTCTCCCCAATTGTAAAGAGAACTTTCTGTAATTCTTGTAAACCTAAGCACGTCTTCTTGTGGGATTAAATCAGCTATTTTACTGATTAAATGGGTTTTTCCGCTGCCGCTGCTTCCTTGTACTATGGCGTGTAATGGCTGTTTTGTTTTGTAGCTTGATGCAATAATGAACAATAATAAACGGCTGTTTGCTTCTCCAACTATTCCGCTTTGTTCTATTAGTTTATTGATTTGTTGTAGTAGATTATCTTGCTTTAAAATATCAATAGTAGTAGGAAGTTGAGAGTTAGAAGTTGGAAGTTTTGGTTCTCTTTTTTCTATTTCAATTTCTTTTTTGACTGTAATTTGTTCTTCAATAGAAAATAAAAAAGGTAGTTCTTTTCTTTGGTCGATTAGATGGATTAAAATTTCGTTTTCGTGTCCTTGGATTAAACTATTAATGTCTTCGTCTTTCGGTGTTTTTACTTGGCTTATTTTTACTTTTGGGTGTAACTCTCGCAGTATTTCAGCGTATTTTATAACCGCTTCGTTTCCTGCTTTGTCTCCGTCAAAAAAGAAAATTATTTCTTCTAACTGTTTTAAGGGTTTGATTGCGTTTAGGATTTCTTCATTTAGTCCGTTGGTTCCATAGCTTGTAAGTAGTGTGTAATTATTAGCTATATCATCTATTTGTAATAAACTTGCCGTGTCGATGATAGCTTCAGTAAGCAGTAATTTTCTGGTATCAGGATTTGGATAATTTGGATAGATTCCTTGTCTGTTCTTCAGATAAAAATGC
>NZ_JANLVD010000092.1:0-3016 GCF_031363805.1 Flavobacterium sp.
CATTATAATTTTGTTTCTTTTGGTTAAAAATGGATAGCGTTCTATTCTTGGAACTAGTAGTATTTGTAGTTCTTTCTCTGTGAATAAATCTTGTAATTGGATTGGGTTTTCTTTGCCGTCTCGTATTCTTATGGCTCTGGCTGGATTGTCTTTTCGTTTTCCTATTTCAATTAAATAATCATAATACTTTTTGATAGAAGCTATTACTCTTTTTACATTATTTACACTGTACTGATTTCGTACTATTTCTATATACTGTATTACTTTTTGATAGTCATATTTGTGTGCATTTTTATTGTTCTTTTTGTATTTATTAATGTCGTAAACATAACTTTCTACTGAACTTTGCATTAAACTTTGGCTTAAATATTCTTCTATACTCATTGCTGTAATTTGGTTTTTAAAAAATTAATTCTTGTATAAATTTGTGTTGATACCAATTGACTGTGTCCTAAAAAATCTCTGACCATTTCGATACTCATTTCATTTTCTAATAAGTGTGTTGCAATACTATGGCGAAGCGAGTGCAGACAATAGTTTTCGGGTTTTAGGCTTTGGGTTCTTTTGAGTAATTTTTTAAATAAATCATACACATTTTCGCCTTTCATTTTACTACCGTTTATATTGATTAAAAAGCTTTCTTCGTCTTCTTTTCTAACAATTTCAGTATAATTAAAATAGTCTTTTAAATCTTTAACAATGGCTTCTGTAAGTGGTATTACTCTACGTTTTTTGCCTTTTCCTTTTCTAACAAATAGTAGTTTTTGTTCAAAATTTACATCTTTTATATTCAAGTCTTGGGCTTCACTTCTTCTGAGTCCACAACCATAACACAAGTGTAATATTGTTTTTTCTTCTAGGTTTTGAGTGTTTTTATAGAGGATTTGGATTTCTTCTTGAGTAAATATTATTCGCTCGTTTTTGGTAGTTTGTTTTATTCGTAAATTGTATGGATTTCGTTTTATAGTTTTGGTTCTTTCTAAATATTCAAAGTATAATTTAATGGCCAATAATTGGCTGTAGATGTGGCTTTCGCTTATGGTTTTCTTTGTTATTCTACTTGGTTTAGTTTTTAAATATTCGTAGTAGTTTTTTATATGTAAATCGGTTATTCTTTGAGGAACTTCTTTTGTATAATCTAATAAATTTTGTGCATATTTTGGATAATTTATTACTGCATTTTTACTATATCCCAGGTTTACTAATTCTCTTCTAAAGTCATTTATCGTATTTTCTATTATCATCTATTATGCTTTTTAGGTTATACTTTTTATTTCGACCGAACGCTAATTCTATTTTAGATTTAAGAATTTAGATGTTAGATTGTTAGCTCATTTATAGCGTTCGTTTGGTGTTCGGTTAGCGTTCGTTAGTGTTCGGTTTTAACTGCTGGACCTGTTTTATAAAATGGTCTTTTAGTTTTTTCCTAACGCTTTGTATATCATCAAAATAGGCTATTCTATATTTAAATCCTTTGTTGCCATGCCCAAACTGTTTGATGTATTCCAGTTGTACCAATTGATTAATATAATGTTGTAATTGTGTCTTCTTAAATCCTGTGGTTTCCATGGCTTCGAACCTTGTAAAATCATCGGTTTTAAACTTCTTTTTTAGCTTTTCAAAAAACTGTCTTAAACTTCCGTCGAGTTCGTCAATTTTTAGAATAATGCTTTCAAAAAGTATTTCTACGGCTTCTTCAACATCTGTAATTTCAGTGATTAGTTTATTGTTTTGGGTTCTTCTTTGGTATTGATTAATAATAGTGATTTGCTTGATAATGCTTTGGAACATTTCATTTAATCTTCTTTTTTTATGTACGTTTTCGGGTAGTTGTATTTGTGTGGCATATGGATTTTGTACTTCTTCTGTTTTTAAAGCTCTGAGTATTTTTTGTAATTGTTCTTTGGCTTTTTCTTGTTGGCTTTCGTTTATTTCTCCTGCTATTCGTTTGTTTTGATAATTGATTATTTTGTCTGTTTGGTCCTGGCTTTCATCTACTGCTAATAAAAAACTTCTACTCATATTATCCTCGTATAAATCGCCTTTTGTTGTGGCTGATAAACTGCTGAACACGCCTTTTACTTCTTTCTTTACGCTCTTGATATTTCCTTTTTTATCTTTGATTGATACCGAACTCGATAGCTTTTGATTGCTGATTAACTCCCGCATTGCAAAGAGTGCTTCTTCTTTTAATCCGTCTAAATCTTCAATAATTAACAGTTTAGTTACTAGGTCATATTCGCCCCAATTATACAAACTACTTTCTGTAATTCTTGTAAATCGAAGTACGTCTTCTTGTGGTATTAAATCGGCTATTTTACTGATTAAATGGGTTTTTCCGCTTCCGCTACTTCCTTGTACTATGGCGTGTAATGGGCTTTTTGTTTTGTAACTTGATTCAATTATAAATAGTAATAATCGGCTGTTTGCTTCTCCAACTATTCCGCTTTGTTCGATTAGTTTATTGATTTCTTGTAGTAGATTATCTTGTTTTAAAATGTCAATAATAGTAGGAAGTTGGGAGTTAGAAGTTGGAAGTTTTGGCTTTCTTTTTTCTGTTTCAATTTCTTTTTTAACTGTAATATGCTCTTCAATAGAAAATAAAAAAGGGATTTCTTTTCTTTGGTTGATTAAATGGATTAAAATGTTTGTTTCGTGTCCAATGATTAAACTATTAATATCTTCGTCTTTCGGTGTTTCTACTTGACTTATTTTGGCTCTTGGGTGTAGCTCTCTTAAGATTTCAGCATATTTTGTAACGGCTTCGTTTCCTGCTTTGTCGCCATCAAAAAAGAAAATTATTTCTTCTAACTGTTTTAATGGTTTGATTGCGTTTAGGATTTCGTCATTTAATCCATTGGTTCCGTAGCTTGTGAGTAGTGTGTAATTATTAGCTATATCATCTATTTGTAATAAACTTGCCGTGTCGATGATAGCTTCAGTAAGCAGTAATTTTCTGGTATCAGGATTTGGATAATTTGGATAGATTCCTTGTCTGTTCTTCAGATAAAAATGC
>NZ_JANLVD010000104.1:0-32651 GCF_031363805.1 Flavobacterium sp.
CCTTTCAATAAATTTTGAGATAATTTTGCCAAATCCAAAGCTTGTTTCACCAAATTTTCTTGAGCAGATTTATCTTTATTATTCAAAATGGAAGTAGCCAATTCAGAATTGGTATTGACCACCAAATTATACATTTCTGGCATATTGCCCATTCCAAACATACCTCCACCGCCAGACTGGCTCATTTCTTTCATGCGTCGCATAAATTCTGGTTGTGTAATAATAAATGGCGAGGCATGACTATCCAAAGCTTCCAGTTGAACTGAATAAGCTTTTGGAATAAATAATTCTAATGAAGTTTTCAAACTTTCCTTTTCTTCATCAGATAATTTGGAAATGGCAGTTTCTTCTTTTTTAATTAAATTGTCAATATGATCTGAATCGACTCGAACGAAAGTTAAATCTTGATTGTCTCCTTCAATTTTTTGAATCAAATGAGAAATAATTGGAGAATCCAATAGTAAAACTTCATACCCTTTTTCTTTCGCCGTTTCAATGTATGAATGCTGCGCATCTTTGTTTCCAGCATATAAAACAACCAACTTCCCATCTTTATTGGTTTGGTTTTCTTTTAAATTTTCTTTGATTTCATCCAAAGTCAAATATTTACCATCGACAGTTGGATACAAAACAAAAGTTCCTGCTTTTTCATAAAACTTATCTTCAGAAAGCATTCCGTATTCTAAAACGATTTTGATATCGTTCCATTTTTTCTCGAAATCTTCACGATTTTCAGTGAATAATGCTTTTAATTTATCGGCAACTTTACGGGTAATGTAGTTTGATATTTTCTTCACTGCACCATCGGCTTGCAAGCCAGAGCGTGAAACATTCAATGGAATATCTGGCGAATCAACTACACCTCGCAGCATCATTAAAAATTCAGGTACAATTCCTTCCACATTATCAGTTACATATACTTGATTTTGGTATAATTGAATCTTATCTTTCTGAATTTGCATATCGGTACCCAATTTTGGGAAATACAATATTCCAGTCAAATTGAAAGGATAATCCACGTTCAAATGAATGTTGAACAATGGCTCTTCAAATTGCATTGGATACAATTCTCTGTAAAAATTTTTATAATCTTCATCAGAAAGTTCGGTTGGCTGTTTTGTCCAAGCTGGATTTGGATTGTTGATTATATTGTCAACTTCTACTTCTGTAAAAATATTGTCTTTGTCTTCTGGAGCAACTTCTTCTCCTTTTTTCTGCTCAATTTTTTCAGTTTTAGTTCCAAATTTAATTGGAATAGGCATAAACTTATTGTACTTATTTAGCAAACCTGAAATTTTTGAATCTTCCAAAAATTCTAGAGAATCCTCAGCAATATGCAAAATAATTTCAGTTCCACGAGAAGTTTTGTCTGCTGGTTCCAGCGTAAATTCTGGACTTCCATCGCATGTCCAGTGTGCAGCTGGTTCATCTTTATATGACTTGGTAATAATTTCAACTTTTTCAGCCACCATAAAAGCGGAATAAAATCCTAAACCAAAATGACCAATAATTCCTGAATCTTTGGCAGAATCTTTATACTTATCTAAAAATTCTTCAGCACCAGAAAATGCCACTTGATTGATGTATTTTTCAACTTCATCGGCTGTCATTCCCAAACCTTGATCGATAATATGAATTTTTTTGGCTTCCTTATCAATTTTAATTTCAATAATAGGATTGCCATATTCAACTTTCGTTTCACCAATACTAGTCAAGTGTTTTAATTTTAGCGTAGCGTCAGTTCCATTTGAAATTAATTCTCTTAAAAAAATTTCATGGTCACTGTATAAGAATTTTTTGATTAATGGAAATATATTTTCTACCGAAACATTGATTTTTCCTGTTGTCATACTTTAAAGTTTTTAATTTAAATATATCTTTTCAAATAAAGTACCAAATTTTGGAATGATGACAAAATGTCGGATTATGAATAATTATAAAACAAAATAATTTAATTTTGAAACAATTATAATTTTAACGTTTGTATATTTGTAGAAATAAAAAACAATTTTAGATTATGAAAAAAATAATTTTACTACTATCTATTTCTGTATTCATGTTTGGCTGTAAATCTCAGTCTGTTACCAATGCTAAAGTAGATAATAAAACAGAAAGAGTAATTAAAGGTAATTGGTCAATTAGTTCTGTAAGCTATCCAGGTTCAGAGTATATAAAAGTTAATTCTTTTGATATTGCAGATTCAAAATGCTTTGTTGGAAGCACTTGGAAATTTGTTTCTAACAACAACAAAGGGAGTATGGCATTGACCAATGCTTCATGTTCAACTTTTGTTTCAGATATTACTTGGTTTATTAATAAAGAAGGTCAATTTGTAATGAAAGTATTGTCTGCGGGCGAAAAAGCAAAGAAAGTAAGAGATGGTTATGTTTTAAATGTTGCCAATGTAACAGAAACTTCTTTTCAATTACTTGATAAAATCGATGTTGGAGGAAAAATGACAAATGTGACTTATCAATTTCAAAAAAACTAAACTAAAAACTTAAAGATGAAAAGAATTTCGATTATAACAGGAATAGTATTGGTATCACTAAGTACTATAATTACAAGTTGTGAGGCTGTAAAAAATACAAATAAAACGCAAAGAGGTGCTGGTATTGGAGCCGTAGGAGGAGCAATTATTGGTGGTGTTTTAGGTAATAATGTAGGGAAAGGTGGAAATGGAGCACTTGGAGCAGTTCTTGGTGGCGTCATTGGCGGTGTAGCTGGTGGTGCAATTGGCAATAAAATGGACAAACAAGCTAGAGAAATTAGCACAAGTATTCCTGGAGCAAAAGTAGAAAGAGTAGGAGAAGGTATCAAATTAACGTTAGGCGAAAATTCTGTTCGTTTTGATACAAATAAATCTACTTTAACTCCTACTGCTAAAGCAAATTTAGATAAATTAGTACCAGTTTTTAACGAATATCCGGATACAAACATTCAAATTTATGGTCACACAGATAGTGCTGGAGCAGATGATTATAATTTAAAATTATCAGCGCAAAGAGCCGCCTCTGTAAAAAGTTATTTGTCTGGAAAAGGTTTGTCTTCAAGTCGTTTTGTAACCACAGGTTTAGGAGAAGTAGAACCAATTGGATCTAATGAAACTGCCGATGGAAAATCTCAAAACCGACGTGTAGAATTTGCCATTACTGCAAACCAAAAAATGGTTGAAGATGCTAAAAAAGAAACTGGAAACTAAAATCTTTTTTTTATAATATTTAAAGCCATTTTGAAAGAAATGGCTTTTTTATTTTCATATATTTTGAAAGACAATTAACAAATTATTTTGTTTGATTATTATTCTTAATCGTTAAACAATTATTATCTTTACATAAAATTAAACATATTATGGCAACTGTAAAAAAAATAATTCCAGATAATATAATTATCGATGACAATTACATCATCAGTTTATACATGAATGATATTTTGGAAGACAATCATAACACTAAAAATGTTTATGTATTTTGTAAAAAAAATAATATTCAAGAATCAGATTTTTATTCTTTTTTTGGCTCATTGGACGCTGTTAAACAATCAATTTGGACAAAGTTTTTAGAAAACGCTATTGCAACACTTGAAAAAGATGTCAACTACGCCAATTATCCCGATAAAAATAAATTGCTTTCACTATATTTTACCTTATTTGAAATATTAACTCTTAACAGAAGTTATGTTGTATATTCATTAATGGAGAATAAACAAGGCATGAAAAATTTGAAAGATTTTAAACATTTTAGAAATCATTTTAAAAATTTCATCAAAGATATTATGGAAACAAGCACTTCAGAAAACAGCAGTAGAGTAGCGAAAGTAGCCCGACCTGTTTTTTCTGAAGGTGCTTGGATTCAGTTTTTATTTATATTGAAATTTTGGATAGACGATACTTCAAAATCATTTGAAAAAACAGATATTATTATTGAAAAATCTGTTAATACTGTTGTCGATTTATTAGACACAAAACCTTTGGAAAATTTATTTGATTTAGGAAAATTTCTTTGGAAAGAAAAAATGATGTAATATTTTTAAACACAATGCCAATGAAAACCCTAGATTCTATTCCTACCACAAAAATTGAACGTGCCAGTCAACTGCTTAGAACAGGTGTAAAAGTGGGCGGAAATTACATATCCTATTACAGTGAAAAAATTGTCAACCCTTCGCTTACTCGCGATAAATTAAACGAAAATAACGCCGAGGATATTTACGACGGACTCAAAAACCTGAAAGGAAGTGCTTTGAAAGTGGCCCAAATGTTGAGCATGGACAAAAGCATTATGCCACAGGCTTACGTTGATAAATTCTCGTTGTCTCAATTTTCTGTTCCAGCGTTATCAGCACCATTGGTTCGCAAAACTTTCAAAAAATACCTCGGAAAATTTCCCGAAGAAATATACGATACTTTTTCTCCCGATTCTGTAAATGCCGCCAGCATTGGTCAAGTACACATGGCTACTAAAGATGGCAAAAAATTGGCAATAAAAATTCAATATCCTGGAGTTGCAGATAGTATAAGTTCAGATTTGGCTCTGGTAAAACCTATTGCAACAAGAATGTTTAACTTGAAAGGGAAGGATTCAGAAAAATATTTTAAAGAAGTTGAAAATAAATTATTGGAAGAAACAGATTATGTTCTCGAATTAAAGCAAAGCGAAGAAATGTCCAACGCTTGCAAAAATATTGAAAATTTAAAATTTCCAAAATATTATCCAGAACTGTCATCAGAAAAAATTCTGACCATGGATTGGATGGAAGGCGAGCATCTATCTGAATTTACAGCACATAATAATGACAGAGAAAAAGGCGATATTTTGGGTCAAGCCTTGTGGAATTTCTACATGTTTCAAATGCACCATCTCAAAAAAGTGCATGCAGATCCGCACCCCGGAAATTTCCTGATAGATACAGATGTCAATTTAATTGCAATCGATTTTGGCTGTATCAAAGAAGTTCCCGAAGAATTTTATATTCCTTATTTCGAATTGGCAAATCCAGAAATCATAAATAATCCAATGCTTTTTGATAAAAAAATGTATGAATTAGAAATTTTACGCCAAGACGATTCTCCTGCAGAATTGACTTATTTTAAAGATGTTTTCTATAGATTACTCAGTTTATTTACAAAGCCATTTCATGGTGATTATTTCGATTTCTCTGATGATAAATTTTTTGGAGAAATTGCCACAATGGGAGAAGAATTTACCAAAGACACACAGCTTCGTAAAATGAATGGTAATCGAGGATCCAAACATTTTTTATATATTAATAGAACGTTTTTTGGACTTTATAATTTGCTCCACGATTTGAAAGCTAGAGTAAATACTGAAGATTACAAAAAATATATGCCGTAATTTTGTTTTTTATGTTTGTTTAGAGAAGCACGATTGGTCAACAATCGTGTTTTTTTTTAATTTAATTTGTCTCATTTTAATAAATAAATGCATTTTGTCGTCTTTTTAGTGCAATTTGTCGAAAAAATGTATAATTTTATTCTCAATTTATTTTGATAATTTTTAATTAATGTTATTGTTATATAATATTGTATTTTGTTAAATTTTTAACATTTGTTAAATTTGAATTATGCCTTTTATATTTATTATCTTTAATTATTAATTTTTAAATATTTGAATTTGAGTATTATGAGCAATATTGAAAACGATTATTTAAGGAAAATCATAGGCAAACAAACAAATGTACTTTTTCAGTTTGCTTTGTCATCAGAAAATGCTATCGAATTTAATTATTTGGATGGTGCTGTTTTTGATATATTTGAGCTCTCAGTTCAAGAAATTAAAATGAATCCTAAGCTTGTTATTGTGGATTTTTTGCATCCAGACGATTCCATTCATTTCAAAAATTCAATTTTCAGAGCTTATAATCAGTTGGGGAAATTTGAAATTGACTATAGAATAATTCTTCCTTCTCAAAAAATAAAATGGCTAAGAGTTTCTGCTGTAACAGAAAAATCAAATGTAGATGGAGTTATTTTTTATGGAACAATATCAGACATTTCTTCAATAAAAGAAAAAGAAGAAGACTTTAAAATTTTTGAGGCAAGAAGCCAATTTGCCAATTTAGCTTCAGGAATAGGAGTTTGGGACTGGGATATGGTAACTAATAAAGTTTTTTATTCTAATCAATCATTAAAAATTCTAGAATTAGAAGATAGCGATTTTGATTTAATTGATAATCCAGAAAGATGGGATAATCTTGTTCATCCAGACGATCGTGAAAGCTATTTTAGTAATATAAATTTGCATTTTGAAGGAAAAACACCTTATTATGAAACCTGCCACAGGATTTTATGCAATGGTAAATACAAATGGATATTGGATAGAGGGAAAGTAATCTCTCGTGATGCAAATGGTAAACCATTGCGAATTATAGGAACTCATACAGATGTTTCTGCACAAAAAGAAAAAGAAGAAAAATTGAAAGATACATTGCAATTAGTTAATGAACAAAAAAATAAGTTGCTCAACTTTGCGTATATTGTATCACATAATTTAAAAAATCACACTTCAAATTTAAGTTTATTGTTGCATACCTTTGATAATAATTTACTGACTATCAATGAACTAATGCCAAATATTAAAATTATTTCTAAAGAACTAGATTGTACAATAGAAAATTTAGTTGAGTTGGTGAGTATACAAAATAATTCAGAATATAAAAGTGAAAATTTAGTAGTTTCAAATTATTTAAGTACGGTTTTTAGAATATTAAGAGATCAGATTATTAAAAATAATATTTTGATAGTCAATACCGTTTCAAAAGATTTTAAAGTTAATTTTATTCCAGCTTATTTAGAAAGTATTCTTTTAAACTTAACCACTAATGCTATAAAATATTCAAGAAAATCTGAGCAATCTAAAATAGAATTTTATATAGAACACAAAGACGATTATAAAGTATTGTGTGTAAAAGATAATGGGTTGGGCATAGATCTTATAAAATACAAAGATTTAGTTTTTGGCATGTACAAAACGTTCCATAAACACCTAGATTCAACAGGAATAGGACTTCACATTACTAAAAATCAAATTGAATCAATGGGTGGTAAGATTGAAGTGGAAAGTAAGGTAAACGAAGGTTCCATTTTTAAAGTATATTTTAAATAAATTTAGTCTCATTTTTCGTAATAAATAGTAATGATTTTTTACAATCATCGTAACTTTGGTTGAAAATAATAAAATGCTTCGAGTACAAAACATTTCATTTGGATATGATTTCTTAAATCCAATTATACATAATATAAATTTCTCAGTAAATAAAGGCGACAACATTGCTATTATTGGCGAAAGTGGTTGTGGAAAAAGTACATTACTCAGGTTAATTTACGGATTGTATGATTTGAATGAAGGCAATATTTTTTGGAGAAATTGCCACAATGGGAGAAGAATTTGCCAAAGACACGCAACTTAGAAAAATGAATGGCAATCGAGGATCCAAACATTTTTTATATATTAATAGAACATTTTTTGGGCTTTATAATTTGCTCCATGACTTGAAAGCTAGAGTCAATACTCAAGATTACAAAAAATATATGCCATAATTTTGTTTTTGTTTTTATGTTTGTTTGATAAAAGCATGAATATTCAAATATTTGTGCTTTTATTTTTTTTGAGCCATTTCCAGCTTTCCACTACAAGTTTTTTATATAGTTTGTGTTTTTTTTAAACAAAAAAGGAGCTTCTTTTAGTCGCTCTTTTTTGTTTATAAAAACTACAACTATATTTCAAAAGCTTTTCGTTTCAATCTGGGCTAGGTACTTAAATTTTGAAAATCACTATTTTTAAATTCTCAAATAACAGAAAATTTAAAACTAAAAAATTAATCTTCTTTTTTAATTTTAAAGTCTGCCAGTAAATCTGTAACAGAAACTTCAAGCGCAAAAGCCAGTCTAATAAGAAGATTTACTGTTATCCCTTGCTCATTTCTTAATATTCTTCGTATAGTAGTTTCATTGCATTGAGATGCTCTTGCAAATGCAGATTTATTGCCATCAAACTTCACCATAAATAATTTATAAATTCTTTGAGCAAGTTCAATTTCTATTATTTCTAGTTGCTTTTGCATTAAACAAAGAAAAATAACTGTAATAGTAAATTTTTTAAATCCTCTAGACTTATAAGTCGAAATAAATTATATATTTGCTGAAAATTACTACCAAAATTATTGCTGTATTAACAAAATATATAATACTTTCACACAAATAATTATAATAATAAATTAGGGTTAGCTTTTGAAATGAGGATAAAAAATTTACTAATAATCATAATGATATTGACAACTATTTCTTTAAGTGCTCAAAAAATGCTAACCATTAAACAGGCAAATGAATTAGTTATGATTAATTCCAATGCAATAATGATTATTGAAAACGAGTTTAAAATTAGCAATATCGAATCTAGTTTTTATCGCATATCATTGCTACCTAAAGTTTCAACATCTATTTCTTTTCCATATCAAAGGTCAATTTCCGAAGTTTTATAATCAGATGGCAGCCAAAGATTCATTGAAAGAAATTTTTTAAACCCATCAATAAATTTGAATATTTCGCAAATTGTGCCTTTTACAGGAGGAAATTTTAGTGTAACGAGTTCATTAAATAATAATAGAGATTTTAATAACAGAACATCAAACTATTCCAGCAATTGGGCAAACATTTCATACCAGCAAACCATAAACGGATTTAATAGTTACAAATGGAACAGGCAAATAATGCCGTTAAATGAAAAAAGAGAAGCTGTAAATTTTATAAAAGAAAAAATAAAATTGAAGCATGAGGTTTCAAAACTGTATTCAGAAGTTCATGCTGTTCAGCTAAAAATACAATTGAATAAATTGAATATCGACAAAACTGAAATGTTTCTATTAGAGCTTGAAGAAAAATTTAAATTTGGTAGAATATTAAAACTAAATGTTGACCAAACGAAAATTACAGTAGAGCAACTTAAAAGGCAATTAGAAATTAATACACTAGAATATACAACTGGAATTAAGCGTCTAAAAAATATTTTAAATATTGAAAATGATGAAATATATGTATTGGAAGCAATTCAAGAAAATAATTATGAAATTGACAAAACAGCATTAAAAACAGCTATTATGACTAATGGTTTTGAATTGTCAAAAACGATAAAAATGATAGAGATAGAATCCAATATAGATAAAGTAAAAAAAGAAGGTGCTATTTCTTTAAATTTACAATTTGGAATGGGACTCAATTCTGCATCAAATAATTTTGATAATTTGTATGACAACCCTTCACAAAGTCAGTTTGTAACAATTGGAACCAAAATACCAATTTTAGATTGGGGCAAAGAAAAAAGTAATTATGCCATAGCAAAATATGGAGTACGAATTACAAGACCAAGAAAAAAAATAAGCGAGCAAATAGATGAATTATTAAATTATCACCTATCGCTGAAATCGCAAATAAGTTCCCTGATTATGCAGTCTAAATTGTCAAATAGTGTGGGCGAAATGCTTTTTGAACTCCTAAAATTAGGACGCAAAACCATAGCAGAATATAAAGTGCAACTCGTTGAAAATTTTAATTTAACAATTGAAGTTTGAATATTAAAAAATATTTACTAAGTTTGTAAATAACTTTAAATCAATCAAAATGAAAAAATTTCTAATTTTAATGACATTATTTATTGCAGTTGCCTGCTCTAAAACCGAAGACAATCAGTCTGAAATCGAAAATACTACATTGTTGAAAACAATGGTTGATGGAGATCAAACAATTAGTTTTTCTTACAATGGGTTTAAACTTGCTGAAATTACAAATGTTGGAGCAGCTACCAAACAAATATTTACTTACGAAGGAGATTTAATAACCGATATTAAAGATTTTAATATTGCTACTAATAAAACAGTAAATATTAAAAGTTATACTTACGAAAATAATAAGCTCAAAACATTTACCAACGATGAGGTTGGTCAGGATTTCATTACAAAATATACTTACACCAACGAACCAGACGGAACTGTTAGTTACATTAAAATTGAAATAAATAAAACAACACAAAACGAAGAGCTAAAAAGTTCAGGTGTTTTGACTTTTACCGGTGGAGTTTTAACGCAAGATGATACGCGTGAAATAAAATATCCAGCTTGTACTAACGTTTATTCTAGAGGGTATGTAAATGCATACGATGATAAAAATAGTTTTTTTAAAAACATTATTGGCTTAGACAAACTTTATGATGTAAAAAATATGTGCTGCAAACGTAACTTACTTAAAAATTATGAGTATGTCAGAACTGGTGCCAGAATTGGTGATGATCCAAATCATGTTCTAACCACTGAAAATGGGCAGCCAGAAACAAGAACATATTCTTACAACACCTCAAATTTCCCTACAGAATGTAATTTATATGAAGTAAACGGGGAACTTAAAAAAACTATAAAATATGTTTATGAATAGATAAAAATAGTTTCTTTAATTTAAATTAAAAATATCTTTCTTTTTGAAATGTTTTCAAAAAGAAAGATATTTTTTTTGTGTTGTTTGAAAAAACAATACTGCTAAAAGTAATCATAGTTATCTCGTCCCAAAATACGAAACTAAGACAACACAACGGATATGATTTCTATACTAATACAACAATGAATTTCATTGAGGCAAAAAGGTTCTTTTTCAAGAAATCTTTAGTATTTATCTTTTCATTTTTTTTTTAAACTTAAATAAATCTTGCCTCTTTGAAGAAGATAACAAAAACATTATTCTAGTTATTAATGTTTTTTTCTATTGGATTTCTATTCAATTTTTAAGAAGTTTTTCTTCAATTAAGACTTTTTGTTTTTGTTTCGAATTCATAAGAAAAACCTATTTTTTTTCCACCAAATAGCCCGTCAAGCAATTTTCCAGTGCTGTCACATCTACTTGTGTAATTCCATACTTGACAAATTCTGCAATGTTTCATTCCATAAAAGCAATTTTCTCATTTGTTTTAGTAACTAAAGCAGCATGAGAAAAATTGAATACTCTTACCACTTCTTTCTTTTTCATATTTATGTTAATTTAGTTAGTATCAAATAAAAACAATTTTATCATATTAATCAATAGAAACTGCAAAATAGTGTTAAGATAATTATTACAATATTTAAAAAACTTGTAAGAAGTAACAAATCATCGTTAGAAGTACTATGGCTACAATCCGAACATGACTTTCTACCATCAGAAAACTTTGAGTAGACATACTATGTCTGTTTGACGAAGTCCGAAAAAAGTTTGACGAATTCCGAAGCATTTTTAAAGGAGTCAGAAGTATCTTTGATGGAGTCCGAAGACCTTTTGACGGCTGAAAAGACTTGAAATTGATCGTTTGTTAAATTTTATAGCATTTTTTAATGTTTCATAATTTAAACTGAAAAGCATATTTCTCCACCCAAATATGCTTTTATTTTTATATAAAGTTTGTAATTTTACAAACCTAAACCAAAAGTATGCTTCAAGTTCAAAATATCTCGTTCGGCTATACAGAAAAACAAATTATTCATACTATAAGTTTCAATGTAAAAAAAGGCGATAATGTAGCCATACTAGGTGAAAGTGGTTGTGGGAAAAGCACGCTTTTAAAATTGATTTATGGTTTGTGCGATGCAGACGAAGGACAAATTTTTTGGAACGATAAAGAAATTAAAGGGCCAAAATTCAACATAATTCCTGGCATGCCTTTTATGAAATATTTGGCGCAAGATTTCGACTTGATGCCATATATTACAGTAGCTGAAAATATAGGAAAGTATTTATCTAACACCAATTTTAACCAAAAACAAGAACGAATTCAAGAATTGCTTGAAATAGTTGAAATGATAGATTATGCAAACGTAAAAGCCAAATTTTTAAGCGGTGGTCAGCAGCAACGAGTAGCCATAGCAAGGGTTCTGGCTCTAGAGCCTGAAATTTTATTATTTGATGAACCGTTTACTCACATTGATAATTTCCGGAAAAATGCACTCCGAAGAAATCTTTTTGCCTATTTAAAAAACAAACAAATAACTTGCTTGGTAGCCACCCACGATTGTATTGATGCGCTGTCGTATTCAGATGAAACTATAGTTATTTATAATGGAAAAATGATAGACAGTGGAAATTCTCATGAGGTTTATAATAATCCTGCCAATAAATATGTTGCATCGCTTTTTGGTGAAGTCAATGAACTTAAATTGTCACAATTTACTTTAGTTGACAATGAGGATGAAACTATTTTATTGTATCCACACCAACTTAAAGTTTCCGAAAATGGTCTGCTAGAAGTTCATGTTCGGAAATCTTATTTTAGAGGAAACAATTACTTGGTAAAAGCGGTTTACGAAAAACAAGTTGTTTTTTTTGAACATCATTCGCATTTGGATTTTAATGAAAAAGTAAATTTGACAATGTCATGATTAAACAATAGAATGTATCAATTAGCTAGGAAAAGAAATTTTCCCCATACATACAGATGGAATTCCTTTTCTAGTACCAAAATCGGATTTCCCGCCACAAATTGTTTCATTGGCCAAAATTGCAAATAATACTGCTTCTTTCGCATCACCAGAAATACCTAAATCATCAGTTTTTTGAAAATCAAAAGGCAGTAATTCTCTGAGCCAATTTACCAATAAAGGATTGTGAACTCCACCACCCGACATGTAAATAGTAAAGTTTTCATCTCTGGCATTTCCTATCGCGTTTTGTATGGCTTCAGCTATAGTTTCGGCACTAAATCTGGTTAATGTTGCTAATAAATCATTGACTGAAATGTTTTCAGTTTCACTTGAAATTTGGGCTTTTTTCACATAATCGATACCAAATAATTCTGGACCAGTAGTTTTCGGAAATGGTTTCTTGAAAAAATCATTCGATTTTAAAGCTTTGAGAAATTGTTGATTTACTGTTCCTTTTTTTGCTATTTCAGCATTATTATCAAATGATTTTTCTGGGAAATACAATCGAGTAAAAGCATCAATCAAAGTGTTTCCTGTACCGGTATCGGTTACAAAAACAGCTTCTGGATTCATGGATGATGGCAAGAAAGTGAAATTTGCAATGCCACCCATATTGAGCATAATTCTATTTTCTCCTTTTTTACCAAAGATAAAATAATCACCATATACAGCTAGTGGTGCACCTTCGCCTCCAGCAGCAATGTGTTTTTGTCTAAAATCTGAAATGGTAATAATACCAGTTTTTACGGCAATATGATCACCATCGCCAATTTGCAAAGTTGCATTTGGAAATTTTTCTTGATTGTGCAAAATTTTAGGAGCGTGCATCACCGTTTGTCCGTGCGAAGCAATTAAATCAACTTCATTTGTGTGAATGTTCCATTTTTTGAGACATTGTAAAACCATGTCGGCTTGCAATAAACCAATCCATTCATTCAATAATGCCAAATGCCTGAAATCGATAGTTTCTTTGGCGAAAACTTTCCTGATTTCTGTTTTAATATCTTCAGAATAATCTACGGTATCAAATTGTAATAAGTTGACCTTTGTATTTTCACCTGAATCCTGAATTTCACAAAGCGCTACATCTAGTCCATCCAATGAAGTGCCAGACATTAAACCAATAATTTTCCGTGAAAATTTTTGTGCTATTTGGTAAAGTGATTGTATGTTTTGATTCATTTTTTTGTTTTAAACATTTATTATTCGATCCAAATTTTTCCAATTGAATAAGTTTTGGCTTTCCCTTTTATGATAACTCTTTCATTTTTATGGATGCAATATAATTCGCCTCCTCTACTTGAAATTTGCCTAGCAAATAATTCTTCTTTTTGCAATCTTTTACTCCAAAATGGGATCAGTGAACAATGTGCAGAACCCGTAACAGGATCTTCCAAAATAGAAGCTTGAGGTGTAAAAAATCTAGAAACAAAATCACAATTGTCACCCTTTGAAGTTACAATGACGCCACCAGTATTTAAATTCATCCGATCAAAAAAATTTCTATCGATAGTGATGTTTTTTATATCTTCTTCACTTTCATAAACCAAAACATAATCTCTAGATTTATATATTTCCTGAGGCTGGATATTAAGTGATAACTTTATATTTTCTGGTAGTGTTGATAATACAGGTTCTCTCGAAGGAAAATCCAAGCAGTACAAATCGTTTTCAATTGTTACAATTAAATCACCACTTAAAGTATCGAAAACCATACGATCATTCGGAAAATTAAGTATCGTTTTTATAGCATGGGCTGTAGCTAGTGTTGCATGTCCGCATAGATCCATTTCAATTTCTGGTGTAAACCATCGTAAATGAAATTTATCATCATTAGAAACAAAAAAAGCAGTTTCAGCAACCGCATTTTCTTGTGCTATTTTCATCAATAATTCATCTGATAACCATTTTTTGAGAGGCACAACGCAAGCAGAATTGCCACTAAATATTTTATCTGTAAAAGCATCAATCTGATATATTGGAAGTGACATTTTTCTAATTTTTAATTTATATGATTCCAAAAATAAGCAATCCGCCAAAAACAAATAGTAAAACAGCCACTATATTTTGAATAGTGGTAATTGTAATTTTTTGCAATAATTTATTTCCGAAATAAACACCTAAAAAAGCTGAAACTGTCGCTGATATTATCAAACTATAATTTAAAATGGTGCCTTTGTATATTATTTCTGGAATATAAATACTCAATCTAGAAATATCAACTAAGCAAGCTATACAAACACCAGTTGCAATAAAAACTTCTTTTGGCAAATGCGCTTTAATCAGAAAAGCACTTCTTAAAGCACCTTGATGACCAGACAATCCTCCAAAAAAACCACTTAAAGCACCACCAACTGACAAATATTTTTGATTAAATTCCAAGTTTTTGAATCTTGGAATAAATTCTATCAATGAAAATACAATTAATAAAACCCCAATAATTATTTTGATGAGCATAACTTGAAAAGTTTTTCCTGAAAAACTATATTCAAATATGGGTTGCATAGAAGATAATAACTTTAAAATATAAGCACCCAAAAAAGCAAAAATAATGGCAGGAATTCCGAATTTTAAAACCACATTTTTGTCTATCTGTTTTCCAAAAAATAGAAGTTTTATAATATTATTAGAAAAGTGTACTATGGAAGTCATAATAATGGCCACTTCAATAGGAAAAAACAAAGCAAAAACAGGCAACAATAAAGTGCCCAATCCAAAACCTGAAAACAGAGTTAGCGCAGAACCCAGCAAAGCAACAATACATATTATAAAGTAGTCCATGATTTTTTTTATTTATACAAATTAAGTAAAACTTACTAATTAAAATTGCCTAATTTTACAATAAGTGTAATTTTGCAATTCGCTTTTTAATAAAAATATAAAATATGTATCATTCAAAAATATCGGGACTTGGGTTTTACGTTCCAGAAAATGTAGTGAGTAACGATGATTTGTCTAAACTTATCGATACAAATGATGAATGGATTCAAGAAAGAACAGGAATTCAAAACCGTAGACACATTATTCGTGGCGAAGATACCACAACTACAATGGGTGTGAAAGCCGCTAAAATTGCTATTGAACGTTCTGGTATTGCCAAGGAAGACATAGATTTTATAGTTTTTGCTACATTAAGTCCAGATTATTATTTTCCTGGACCAGGGGTTTTGGTACAGCGCGATTTGGGTTTAGGAACTATTGGTGCGCTTGACGTGAGAAATCAGTGTTCAGGTTTTGTATATGCTATTTCTGTAGCTGACCAATATATAAAAACTGGAATGTACAAAAATGTTTTAGTCATTGGCTCTGAAGTACATTCTACAGGATTGGATATGACCAGTCGAGGACGTGGCGTTTCTGTTATTTTTGGCGATGGAGCTGGAGCTGCGATTTTGAGTCGCGAGGAAGATTTGACCAAAGGAATTCTGTCCACACATTTGCATTCTGAAGGACAACATGCGGAAGAATTAATTGTGAAAGCACCAGGAATGGGCGCCAGATGGGTTACAGATATTATAAAAGACAATGATCCAAACGATGAAAGCTATTTTCCATATATGAACGGACAATTTGTATTCAAAAATGCTGTTGTTCGTTTCAGCGAAGTTATTATGGAAGGTTTGCAAGCCAATAATTTGCAAGTTTCAGATATTGATATGCTTATTCCACACCAAGCCAATTTGAGAATTTCGCAATTTATCCAGCAAAAATTTAAATTGACAGACGACCAAGTATATAATAATATTATGGATTATGGCAATACAACAGCTGCCTCGATTCCAATTGCACTCACCGAAGCTTGGGAAAAAGGGAAAATAAAATCTGGAGATACAGTTGTATTGGCTGCTTTTGGAAGCGGATTTACTTGGGGAAGTGTGATTATAAAATGGTAATTGTTCGTATTTTCGATTGCTCGATGATTCGATTATTAGTATTTTCGATGTTTCGAAACATCAACTATTATAAAATAATTGAAAATACCGATCATCAAATAATCGAATCATCGAACAATCGAATCATCAAAAAATCGCATAAAAACAGTATCTTTGCGACTTTAAAATTATAAAAATGACACTTCAAGAAATTCTTATTCCGAGTATAAAAACAGCCATTCAACAACTATTCGATGTGTCTATCGAGAAAATTGAATTTCAGCAAACACGGAAAGAATTTGAAGGAGATATTACAATGGTAATTTTCCCATTGTTAAAAGTTATCAAAGGAAATCCAGCGGATTTAGGAAACAAAATCGGCAGTTATCTAGTAGAAAATGTTTCAGAAATTACTTCTTTTAATGTAGTTTCAGGATTTTTGAATATTGTAATTTCAGATGCATATTACATCAATTTTTTCAATACAATTAAAGAAGATGCGAGATTTGGTTTTATAACTCCAAACCAGAATGAGAAAGCGATTATAGTTGAATATTCTTCGCCAAATACAAACAAACCACTTCATTTGGGTCATGTTCGAAACATTTTATTAGGCTATTCAGTTGCTGAAATTATCAAAGCATCGGGCAAAAAATCTTATAAAACTCAAATTATAAACGATCGTGGTATTCATATTTGTAAATCCATGTTGGCTTGGCAGAAATTTGGAAATGGAGAAACTCCAACTTCATCAGGTTTAAAAGGAGATAAGTTGGTTGGAAAGTATTATGTGGAGTTTGATAAAACATACAAAGCTGAAATCAACAAATTAATATCAGAAGGTAAAACGGAAGACGAAGCTAAAAAAGTGGCTCCCATTATTATAGAAGCCCAACAAATGCTACTCGATTGGGAAGCTGGAAAACCTGAAGTAATTGCACTTTGGAAAACCATGAACAAATGGGTTTACAGTGGTTTCGAACAAACATATCAAAGTTTAGGTGTCAATTTTGATTCCTATTATTATGAAAGTAATACCTATTTATTAGGTAAAGAAGTCGTGCGAATTGGACTTGACAAAGGTGTTTTTGAAAAAGATCCAGATGGTTCTGTTTGGATAGATTTGACAGAAGATGGATTAGATAGAAAAATTGTCCTCCGTTCCGATGGAACCGCCGTATATATGACTCAAGATATTGGCACTGCCATTCAGCGAGTTAAAGACTTTCCAGATGTTGGCGGCATGGTTTATACCGTAGGAAATGAGCAAGATTACCATTTTAAAGTATTGTTTTTAATTCTTAAAAAACTAGGATTCGATTGGGCCTCAAGTTTATATCATTTGTCATACGGTATGGTCGAATTGCCATCTGGAAAAATGAAATCTCGTGAAGGAACCGTTGTCGATGCCGATGATTTAATACAAGAAATGACCGAAACTGCCCAAAAATTGGCTGAAGATTTAGGCAAACTGGAAGGCTATTCAAATGCTGAAAAAGCAACTTTATACAATACAATAGGTCTTGGCGCACTTAAATATTACATGCTAAAAGTAGATCCTAAAAAATCAATGTTGTTCAATCCAGAAGAATCTGTTGATTTTGCTGGAAATACTGGTCCTTTTATTCAATATACCTATGCCAGAATTCAATCTATTTTGCGAAAAGCAAATTTTGATACTTCTGTCACATTGAGCGCAGTAGAAATGTCTTTGCATGAAAAAGAAAAGGAACTTATCAAACAAATTGTACTTTATCCAGAAATAATCCAAAGTGCTGCAGAACATCACAGTCCAGCTTTATTGGCCAATTATACTTATGATTTGGTCAAAGAATATAATTCGTTTTACCAAACAGTTTCTATTTTGGGCGAAGAAAATCATGATAAAAAGGTGTTTCGCGTTCAGCTTTCTAAAAAAGTGGCAGACACCATTAAATCTAGTTTCAAACTTTTAGGCATTCAAGTTCCTGAACGAATGTAGGTTGTTAATCTATTTAGAATAAAAATTTTACATTCAAATTCGGAGTTGCTTCCAAGGAATAAGTATCCACACTTTCGATAGAATTATCTGTTGAATTTATTCTGTAAAAACGATTAATGGTATTTTTTTTGTTTAAAATATTTAAAACAGAAAAACTCCCTACCATTTTTGTTCTTTCAGTGAGTTCCCAATCCTTTGATGCAGAAAAATTGAGCTGGAAATAATTTGGTAAAGTGCTATTGTTGGGCGAGTTATAATTTATTTTTGGATTGCTAAAATCGCTTACCATCAATTCATTGTTCAAAGGCGTTGTTATAGGTTTTCCAGAATGCCACTTGCTTCCCAAAGTCATTTTCCAAGTTTCAGATTCATAAACTGCGGCGCAAGAAACTGTGTGAATAATTTCATAATTATTTGGAAAAACGCTGCTCGATAGCGAATCAAAATTATATTTATTAGTATTGAAACTGTAATTTACCCAAGAATAAAATTTTCCAAAACTTTTTTGAACCAATATTTCTGAACCCAAAACACGATAGTTTCCAGTCGATTTTTCAAATTCAAATTGATTTTGAAATCCTTGGCTACCACTCGTAATTCCTTTTATTTTTTTGTAAAAATTATCTAAAGTAAATAACCAACTATTATTCTTGAAAGTAAATCCTACTGAAATTTGACTGCTTTTTTGAATTGGAATTGAAGTATTATTGGAAAGTGTCCATCTTCGTTTTTCGATGCCTAAAAAATCTTGTTGCAAATCGATGACTTGTGAGATGGATTGACTTTTTAATTCGCCTAGAATTTCTAAATTTAAATTTTCTAAAATATTTTGATTCAAAACCAATCGTGGCTCAATTAATATTTTTTTGAATTTTTCAAAATAATTCGTTCTAATTCCAGTTTTCAAATACGTTTTTTTTGATTCAGATTTAAAACCAATCTCACCAACAATCGCGTGACTTCGTATGACTTCTTTAACTATTCTGGAAAAAATTGGATTATTAATTTCATCTAAATTTGTAACACCAATTTCATCAAACTGATAGCCATTTTTGAAAGTTAAATTCTCTGAAATTTGATGTGTATTTTGAATTTTAAATCCCATATCCAGCACATTATTCTGTTGAATCAAAGTTCTATTATTTAAAATTGATTCATTTTTAGCATCTAAATTATAATTGGATACATAGAAATTAATTTCACTTTCATTTTTTTTATCCCAAATGGTTTCCCATGTAATATTTCCACCAAAATTTGACTGACTTAAATTATTGTTATTATTTTCTGAAGTTGGAATTTGATTGATGTCAAGTTGATTTTGAATAGATATTCCATCAATTATTAACTTATGGTTTTTACCTATTTGGTGTTCATATTGAAGTGAAAAATCATAAAAATAAAAATTTTCTTTTGTATCAAAATTTTGTGTCTGATTGTTTTTTTGATTGGTAACAATGGTATTTTGAAATATTCTATTTCTGTAATTTCTGTAGGTTGGCGAAGTCAAAAAATCTGTAAATGATCTTCTTGCAGAAATTTCAACATTGGCTTTTTCCGACACATTAAATTTTGAATATAATTCCGCACTAATTAAATTTAAACCAATGCTACTATGGTTTATTTCGGTATTTTTTGAATGAGATGACATGTCAACCAAACTGGAAACACTTTCGCCATAAAAAGCTGAGGTTCCGTTTTTTGTTATAGAAATTGTATGAGATAACGATGGATTAAAAGCCGAAATAAGCCCAAAAAAATGTCCTGTTTGAAACATTCTGATGCCATTCCACAAAAATAAATTTTGATCGTTTGTCCCACCACGAACATTGATATTTGATACCGTTTCGTCAACACTTAAAATACCTGGAATTTGTTGCATGGTTTGCAAAATATCAGGCTCTATCAATCCAGAAAGAATTCCAAATTTTTTTGGTTTGATAATTATGGTTGCATCATTTTTTATTAATATTCCAGTTGTCAGATAGCGTTGGGTTACCACTTCATCTAACGTGAAAATTATTGAATTTAAGTTGATATTCGCACAGTTCAAATTGTATAAATCTTTAGAAGAAATAGTTTTGGGCTCATAGCCAAAATGCTTAATTTGAATGTCATTCGAAGATATAGAAGGCAATTCGAAGTAGCCTTTTTCATTTGAAGTGGTTGAAATATTTGTATTTAAAATATACAAATAGGCATTTTCAACTGGTATATTGTTTTTTGAATCAAAAAGATAGCCGCAGTTTGGCTTATTAAACTTCTTATTGTTATTGTAAATGGTGTAATATTTCTGATCTATAATCTTAAATTCAAGACTAGTTTCTTGCTTTATGTAATCAATTTTGGCTTGCAATGAAAGCTCGTTTTTTGGAGGAGCTATATTATAAACGGCAATTTCATCATCAATATAATTGAATTGTATTTTGTGGTCTTGACTAATTTGGGTAAGGATAGTTTTTAAAGATGTATTTTTTTTACCTTCTTGCGCAGTGACAAAAAGAAAAGAAAAAATAAATAAAATTAAAAAAACTATTCTATTTTTTGACATTTAAAGGTTCTAAAATAAATTTGTTGTCACTTACTTTTTTATGTTGCAAATGATAAGTCACATCTATAATTTCCAAGGCTGATTCTAGATTATTTGACGGAATTGTTCCAGTAAATAATAGATTTTCAGCAGTATTTTTTAATATAATTTCGATGTTGTATTGTCTGTTTATTTCTTTAATAATGGTATTCAGATTTTCCTTATCAAAAGTAATTTCATTATTAATCCATTTTGGTTGAGTAAATTCTGTATTCGGAATAATAATTTTTTTATTATTTTCAAAAGCAACACGCATTCCTTTGGTAATTATTATTTCAGTATTGTTGTAATTTACCCTTACTCTGCCTTCATAGCAAGTAACATCAAATCTACTTTCTCTTGATTTTACATTAAATTGAGTGCCTAGAATAGTTACTTTTCCTAGTGGTGTTGCTACTTCAAATGTTTTACCTTTTGTCACTTTAAAATAAGCTTCGCCGTTAAGATTTAATTTTCTATTATTGTCCCAATTCCATTTTTTATACACTATTTCCGAACCAGAATTTAAAACTACTTCAGAATTATCTGGCAACTCGAATGACTTTTTTTGACCATTTTGAGCAATTTCTGTGGCTGTTACATTTGTTTTTAAAACAAAAGTTAAGGACAATAACAACACTATGCAAGCTGCCATTCTAAAAACCCATGTTTTGTATAACGGAATAATTTTTGTTTTTTCTTTTGGAGCAACTAAAACTTCAGCCAACATTTTGTCTTGGTCAAAAGAATTGGTTTCAAGTTGACTTGAATATTTTTTGATTTTTTCAAATACGACATAGTGATCGCTTGCTTTGAATTGTGATAATTCCGCCTCGTTCATGCTGTTGTCAAGCCATTTGGTCAATTTGTAATCTTCGTCCATAATTTCATCAAATATAACAATAAAACAAATGGAATTGATTTTACCCTACTTAAAATCTCGAAATTCTTTTCTTAATTCTAATAATGCTAGGTGTATACGCTTTTCGACTGCTTTTACACTAATATTTAATTCTTCGGCTATAACGGCATATTTTTTTCCGTCAATTCTGTGCATTAAAAAAGCCACACGCTGCGTTTCGTTCAAATTTTGAATAGATTTTAAAAGTTTGTCTTTAAATTGTGTTTCTTCCAACAAAAATTCAGGATTTTCATTCGTTCTATCGCTAAAGGAGTTGCTTTTTTCGAATGAGAGCACCACTTTTTGATGCGCTATTACATTTAATGAAGTATTGTTGGCAATTGTATAAAGGTAGGATTTGGCTTTTTCAAAAGGGACATCTGCACAATTTTGCCACAATTTTATAAAGGCTTCTTGCGCTATATCTTCGGCTTGTTCTTGATTTCCAAATTTATACAAAAGATAATTTCGTAAAGCTTTGGCATTACTTTTAAAAAAATCTGAAAAAACATTTTCTTTGCAAATGTTCGAATTAGATGTGTCTCCCATTGATTAAAAATATGCGCATCACAAATATAAATAAATTTCAATAAAAAAGGTAGGGTAATTTTGAATTGACCTGTTTTATTATAACAATTGAAATTTTACATTTATGAAAACGATAAAATATTTACTGCAAATTTTTATTATAATTTCTTTTATTGGTTGTCAAAGCGATAAAGTTGAAGTTAAGGAAAATACTACTGGTGTTCAAAATATGGTGTCAAATTCACCTTTTTCTAATTTGGTTTTAAGAGTAGCGCAGAATCCAACTTCTCATGATAATATTATTGATGGTTCAAGTTGTTTTAGTGTACAATTGCCTGTCACAGTTATTGTAAATAGTCAGCAAATAACTGTTGCATCACAATCTCAATACCAACTTGTTCTCACCGCAATGAATGCTTTTTCAAATGATGATGATTTGGTTAATTTTATTTATCCAATTACTATTAAATTTAAAAATTTCTCAACAAGAGTAGTTTCAAATTCAAACCAATTGGATGATATTTTAGAGGATTGCGATGAAGATAATGATTTGGATGAAATTGACTGTTTGGCAATAAAATATCCTATAACTATGAATATTTATAATACCAACAATCAAATTGCAAGTACTGTTTCCATACAAAATAATATTCAGTTATTTTCCTTTATAATTAATATGACTGGCAATATTGTTGCGGCAATTAATTATCCTATTTCGGTAATAAATTCTTCCGGGCAATCCATTACTATTAATAACAATACAGAATTGCAAAACATAATACTTGCATCTGCAGATGATTGTGATGATGATAATATTGGTGGAAATGGAAATCCCGCTTTTATCTCGATTATTTGCTCAGGAAGTTGGAAAGTTTCTTATTTTTTGAATAGTAATAATGACCAAACTTTAAACTACACTGGTTATAATTTCGTATTTAATGCAAACAAAGCTTGTGTAGCTGTAAAAAATGCTGTAAGTACAAATGGAAAATGGTCAAACTCTATAAGTAGCGGAAAATCAAAATTTAAATTAAAATTTGATGGATCGAACCTTGATGAACTCGGAAAAAAATGGCAAGTAACAGAATTTACCAATACACTTATCAAACTTAAAAGTGATGATAAGAAAAATGATAAATTTTTATACTTCACCAAAAATTAGCCTAATTATTTTTTAAAAATTATTTTTATGCAACATTTAATCTCAAACAACGAAAATTCTCATACTTCCAAAAACAGAAGTGAAAATATTTTTATACTAGAAGAACAACCAAAGTTTTCTATAATTTGGATTTATTTACTTAGTCAAACCTTGATTTGGGTAGGAATAGCAACAATTATTTTTACGCTGGCGATAGCGTTGTAAAGTTCTATAATTAATAAATTAAGAAGATTAAAATACAAACTCCAATGTAGTATAAAATGTTCTATTGTCTGATGGAATAATTCCCGGACCTGGATAACCTGTGGCTCTACGCGTAAAATAGCTATTGTTTGTAAAATTGGTAATTCCAGCTTCAATTTTAAAATATTTGAATTTATACGAGCAAGAAAAGTCGGCCACATAATAAGCTGGTATATTACCAGAAATACCACTATTAATATCGTTTTTTCTTAAATCACTACTGGCACTTGATATTTGCTCAGAAACATAGCTAAACTGAAGTGCGGTCATAAGGTTTTTATAACCAATTCCTGTTCCAGTTTTAAGATTTATTAAAGGCACAAATTCTACTTTACTACCTTGAATTTTTGCAATATCAGATTTTAAATATTCAGAATCGGTTATTGAAACATTTGAAAAAACAGACCAATTAAAATTTTCATTTGACTTTAAAAAAGTTTTACTCAAACTCCAATCAAACATCGTTTCAAAACCATAGGTCATGGCTATCCCAAGGTTTCCTCGAAAACGAATGAATAGATTTCGTGAATTTGTTGTATTGAATTCTCCAATTTTATCATCATAATACAACCCAAAAATATTACTATCAAAGGTAATTTTATCTCCAATTTGTCCTCGTATTCCAATATCTGAAGTATAACCTTTTTCATCTGTTATATTTGGATCAATTTCAAAACTAGGCGTGGCAGTTCGAATGTCATTAAAAGTTACTGAACGATAATTTTGAGAAACATTTCCATAAAATTCGATTCGGTTTTTAGGTTTGTAACTTAGCCCAATACCTAGCAATAAAAGATTTCTGTCTTTTACATTATTTTCTACATTATTTTGATCAAGAATAACATTTCCTGCAAAGTCAAGATTTATTTTACGATAAAAACCATTGGCTTGGGTTTTTATTTTTTCAAATCTAAAACCTGGCGTTATTGAAAGTTTTGGTGTTATTTTGAAAATATTTTCTCCAAAAATTGCAAAATTTAAATTTGGATATCGGTAATCTGATTGATTTTGATACAACGGGAATTCATCAGCGGCAATTGTAAAATTGGCATCTGTCCCAGAACTTCCAGCATTTTGAATTCCTGAATTGTCCGATTGGTAATATTTAGCACCAATCAAAAAAGCACTCGTATTGTTCTTTATTTTATAGCGTTTTAAAAACCTTGCTTCTGCGCCCCAATTCACAAATTCTCCCACAATTAAATCTCTTTCTGTACCAAGAATATCTGGGTTTGAAACCCGATTCGATCTGTAGCCAACTGCTTTACGACTGGCATCCAATCCGAATAATTGCAGTGAAAAATCAGCATTAGTATCAAATTTATGTTTGAATCTTAAAGCAAATAAATTCCAATTTATAGCAAACCAATTCCGAGTTCTATTGCTTTGCAACGGATTTTCGATGAACTGAACATCAGTCAAACCGCCTGCTTGTTGCGCCAAATAGTCGTAATGTGTATAATCAAAATGCAAAGAAGTTTTATCAGTAAATTGATAATTTAAGTTGGCAAAATAATTTTTACTTTCAAATTTTGAATTGGGTCTGAAACCATCGCCTTGTTTGTAATTGTAAAAAGAATAATAACTAAATTTTCCGTTAGTTCCAGAAGCAGAAGTAAAATTGGTAAACAAATTAAACGATCCAAAAGTGTTTCTAGTAGTAATTTCGAAAGGTTTTGAAGTTGGTTTTTTGATTTTAAAATTAATTAATCCGCCAAACTGTGTTCCGTATTGTAATGATGCAGCGCCACGAACTACTTGAATTTCATCCAAAGCTTCGGTTGGTGTGGCATAATAACTTTCGGGATAACCTAAAACATCGGCACTAATATCGTAGTCATTTTGGCGCGTGTTGAAATTTGAAGTTCGGTTTGGATCCAATCCGCGACCACCGATGCTGAGTTGCAATCCGCCATCGGAACTTTCATTGATTGTCAAACCAACTACTTGAGCAAAAATTTGTCGCGCATTATTTGTCGCTTTATTGGCTGTAATTTTACTTATAGATATTACTTCGGTTTTTTTACCTGCGTAAATGGCAGTTTCTTCAATATCTTTCAATTTATTTAGCGCAAATATTTTTTCTTTCTGATTGTTAATGACAACTTCCGAAAGATTGGTAATTTTTTCTAAAACAATTTTTTTATTGGTTTCAGATGTTGAAATTTCGATTTCTAGAATAGAATAATTCTCTTTATAAAATGTAAAACTATAATTTCCAGATTGATTAACTTCAATGGCAAATACACCATTTTTATCAGAAAAATGCTTGGTTCCATCTGTTTTATTATAAATTTCTACCATTGGTAATTTTGCGCCAGAAGTAGAAGTTATCGTTCCTGAAATTATATTTTGAGAAAAACAATTGAAGCTAAAAAGTATAAATACTAAAAATTTAAAATCCGATAATTTCATCGTTAAAAGGTAATATCCAAGTTTTATGTTGGAATGATTCATATTCGTTGGCAAGATTTATTTTTGGATTGATGTATTTTTTACTCAATCGACCGTTAAGTGCGACATAACTTTCTACATAAACTTCGGGATTTTGTATTCCTTGGTTTTTATAATATTCGCAAAGATAATGAGCGTATTCCAGAATAAAATCTGGTTGAAACGACATTTGTTTTTCTTGAAAAGTAGTTAGAAAATGACTGTTATTTATTCTTATTTCTTTTTTAGTAATACTATCTTTCACAATAAATTGAGTGTAACCTGCTTTTTCCATTATCATAACGCGCCACGAAAAACGGAAACCTTCCTCAGTCCAAAAAAGTTCATCTTTGTATAAAAAATAGCGAAAAGGAAACAATAATTGAAACACAACAAATAAGCTGATAAAAGTTAATTTTAGTTTATAAGTCGCATTATAATTTTGAATTTTTACTTTTCCGTTTTCAAAAATAGTATAACTAAATCGAAATAAATTCGATAAATACTGCAAGCATTTTTTATGAAAATCAGCATCAAAAAATATTAAAGTACTAATAATCATTATATAAGGAAAAACGCCTATTGGAAATAAAATTCTTGTCAATACATGAAAAATAATAACCAGTGCGAATGCATAAATCCTAGTCCGTTTGTATAATAATAAAAACACAATACTCAAATCGTAAATCATTCCTGTCCACGAAAATGCATAATGCACCCAGTTTTCGTTTAGTAAAGAACCAATTAATGGTAATTCTGAATTATTGGGAAGCCAAATTTTCAGAGGCATAGAATTCAGTAGCCAATCTGAATTAAGTTTGGCTAATCCTGCATAAAAGTAAACGATTCCTAGTAGTAATTTTAGAATGTCAATATTCCATTTTGGAATTTTTTGAAATGCAATTTTGGAATTTTTAAAAGCATCGACAGAATACGATGCATTTGCTGGTAGAAATATGAGTAGGAAACTAATGATGGAAACAAAATAATAATGATTCAGATAAGTCGTTTTATCAATCAATTCAATATAAGTAAAACTTAAGAAAAAAGTTATAATGGCAATTCTATATTTGTAACCCATTGCCACAAATAATGCTGTAATACAGGCAATCATAAATAATAAATAAATGTAATTCCCCATTGGTTTTACCCAACCAAAACCATAATAGGTAAAATGGAATTGTGGTTTTATGTAGAAATCTTCGATCCAATTGTGACTTGCAAAACGGATTAGACTAAAAAACATCATAAAACCAAACGCTAGCCTAAAAAATGCTAGCGTTGCGGATTCTGAATAGGAATTCAAATATTTATATATATTAAATTTCATTATTAATCGCCATCACCATCTACATAATCAATAGAAATATTTAAGGCTTGCATCATATCGAGTTTGGTATAAATCACGTTTTTTTGTAAAGCATCGTAAGCCAAAATCATTTTAGCATTATCATTGGTAACTTGTGTAGAAAAACTATTATTGAGTTGATTGTTAGCTGCAAATACAGCTGTGAATTGATTGTTGATTATATCACTTAATTTTTGACCATTTCGCACAGTATTCAAAAAGTCTAAGTAGCCTTTTAAACTGGGTCCGGTTGTTATAGAATTAAAATTTTTGCCATTAAAAAAATCTTGAGAAGCTTTTATTGCTTCATTTAATAAAATTTTAGAAACATCATTTTTGTAAAAACCTTCTACTTTGTTGGCATATAAAACACCGCTAGAAAATATTCCTGCAGGAATACCTAATTTACCGGTACGAATATCCTTTTCTAAATTTTTTACAAAATTATTCGTGGTAAAATTTACAGCACTCGAAACAGAAGTGCCATTATTTGAAATATATCTGTTCTTGTAGCCTGAATTCCAATCGGTTACAACGCTATTTGCATTTGAAGTAAGTCTGTTTGAAACCGCACTTAAATATTGTTTGTAATTATTTGCATTTGCATTCGTAACATAAAACTCGATTACAGCAGCGTCGCTGGTTCCCAAACCATTTATTAAATAATCCAAAGCAGGAAATCCTTGTTTGTCAAATTGTGAAAGTAAAGTTAGATTATAATTTCCCGAACTTATATTAGCCTCAATTCCTACCGCATTTGTTGGATAAGTGTTAGATGATTCTTTGATATAAACTTCTTCAGCTTTTCCAAAATTATACATTGAAATATATTGGTAGGCTTTGTAAGCTTCAAACCAAGATGTTCTTACAAGTTGTAAATTTGTACTATTCGGGGTCGTATTGAAAGTTGTCACATCTGTAGCTAGAACTTGCACTTTCGATTGATAATTTACATAACTAGGTACAATAATATTGTCTGCCCAATTGGTTAAAAGCGCAGTTCTATCATAATTATTTTCAAGCGCCGTTTGATCTTCGTTTTCCGAACAAGCAAAACCAATGATGAGTAGTGCGAAAATTGCGATTATTTTTTTCATTTTAAAATATTTTTTCGTACTTTTTAAATTTATGAAACATTATAATTTTGATTAAAATAAATTTTAACAAATTTAAAATTATTTTTCAACGTTTTAAAATTAACAAAAGTTAATTATTTACTTAATTTACAGTAGCTGCTTGCGCCACCGTAAAGCCAAATTTTGCAGCAATTTGAGATGAAATCACATCCAATTTTGCACCCAATGTGTCAATTGTCCAAAGTCCATTTGCGCCACTTGTAAGTGAAGCCAACATAGTGTCAACCTCAGATTTTGAGAAATATGGATTGTTGGTTCCAGGTTTATTAGTATATCTTAATGACATAATAAAACCATAACCTTCAGACAAATCGTGAAAAGCAGCAGCACCATTATCTGTAATCAATTTACTCTTGCCAGCTTGCATATAAAATACAGAACGAACAGCAACAACCATTGCCAATTTTTCTTTTATAATTGTAATTTGGGCATCGCGTGTAGCATAATCATTTGCAACAATAGCAGCACGACCTTTTCTAAAAGCAAGTGATATGTCATTTTTCAAAGAGTTAAAATCTGTATCAGCATTCACCTTTGTAATGTATTCAGATAAAAATTTATCGCCTGTTGCACCAAAAACATTTCCATAAGCCTCGTCCCATGTATGTTCCATTTTTGTGTAATTGGTGTTGGCTTCCAACACTTTAGTTGTATTATTATCTCTACTTGATGCCTCATCTAGTTTGTTTAAACTCAAATAATTATTTACAACCTGATCTAAAAATAGCGAACCTATTGTTCCTTTCAAAAAAACTTGAACTGGTTCTAAACCGTTTGCCGAAAAATATCGGGTAGAAGCGCCAGCACCATATTTTCCAGCAACACCCACAGAAGCAGTTGTGCCTTGACTTGCGGTATTAAGGTCTAAAAAATTTGATTCAAAAAAACTTCTAACTGCAAGCTGTTCAGTTGTTGATCCGCCTCCTAAAAACAATCCAAAATAATCTTTCGATGCAGCAACTTTATCTTTTAACTGTTTTCCAGAAGTGTTTAATGCAGCAATTGAAAATGCATTATTAGTATTTGTAAACATAGATTGTAGGAGTGTGTTATCTACAACAAGAGATGACGTTGCTTGTGTTTTCACATAGTTGCTCATTTCATCCAGCATTAAAATTCTTGTTGATTGTCCAGAAAAATCAACTGTTGTTGCCGAATTTCTATCGAATGTGTATGTGATAGGAACTGAATAACCTGCCGTTGGAGGAGTTACTACAGGCGTATCTTCGTTATCATTTGAACAAGATGCTATAAATATTGAAGATGAGAAAAGTGCGATTAATAATAAATTTCTGAATGACATAATGTTGTTTATTTAGATTGAATTAAAATAATAATGCAAATATAAAATCAAATTTTTTATAAAACAAAATTTATTTAGAATAATTATAAATAAAATTTAATTTTAACTTTTGTTATATTCTCGTTAAAGAATTACATCTTTTGTATCACTAAATTTTCGATAACAGCTTAACACCTTATAATTATTTAAAATAATTCTAAATAATTTTGCATATTAAATTTAACAAATTATATTTGCTTAATTTTAATCATTCTAAATAAATATAATATGAAAAACATATTTTTAAAATCATTTTTGTTAATAATTGCAGGAACATTTTTATTCTCTTGTAATAATGATGATGGACAAACTCCAATTGATAACAGCATAACAAAAAAGCAGGTTATAGAAAATTATGCCAATATTGCTTATGCAAATTATCTAAAAGCCTACGATGATGCAGTAATTTTAGAAACAGCAATTGTCACTTTCACAACAACTCCTACACAAGTCAATTTTGATAATGCCAAAGCAAAATGGAAATTATCTCGTGAAAGTTACGGCACAACAGAAGCTTTCCGTTTCGCAAATGGACCAATAGATACTGGAAATGCAGCGCCTGAAGGTTTAATTAATTCTTGGCCAATGGATGAAAATTTTGTCGATTATGTTAATGGCGCTGCAAATGCAGGAATTATAAATAATCCTACTTTATATCCAACAATTGATAAAGCAACTTTAGAAGGTCAAAATGCATTAGATATTGATGAAAAAAATATATCTGTCGGTTATCATGCTATTGAGTTTTTACTTTGGGGACAAGATTTAACTGCTCCATCTGCAAATCTATCTGGACAACGACCATATACTGATTATTTGACAATAGGCGGAACAGCATCAAACCAAGCAAGGCGCGCACTTTACCTCAGAGTTTGTGCTGATTTGTTGACCGATAATTTGCAATATGTTGTAGATCAATGGAAAGTCAATGGTACCTATAGAAACACCTTTTTAGGACTGGTAGAAAATGTGGCACTCAAAAATATGTATTTAGGAATTACTACTTTAATTTTAGCTGAGTTGCCTAATGAGCGCATGGAAGTGGCTCTAGGAAATGCAGATCAAGAAGATGAGCATTCTTGTTTTAGCGATAATACACATCGTGATATAATTTTGAATTTGCAAGGCGTAATAAATGTTTACCAAGGAAAATATGGTTCAATAGATGGAGTATCTTTGGAAGATTTAGTAAATCAAGCAAATGCACAAGCAAATACCGACACAAATGCTTCGATAACATTGTCATTAAGTAAAGCAAATGCTATATTGAATCCTTTCGATTTGGCAATTTCTGGAGGAGAAACTTCTACTGAAGGTGCGAAAGTTAAAGTAGCTGCTTTACAATTTAAAAATTTAGGTGCTAACCTTTTAAATGGTGCAACTAAAATTGGAATTATTGTTAACTAATAATTTTAAAAAAAATTAACCAAAGTGTTCTTAATTAAAAGGACACTTTTTCTATTTTTCAATTATGAAATTTGTCTACAAAATTTTTCTTATCCTTTTTACTTTGCAACTTATTAGTTGTGAAGAAGATGTTTATGAAAACATTCCAGTTGAAGAAAAGCTTAACGCAGAAAATCGTGAAGAATATTCAGGAGGAGAAGCGACTGTTTTTAACTCAACTCAGGAAGCTTTTGGTTTTTTTGCAAAAGATTTAACCCAAAATGAGCAATCAGATTTTGGAATCGGAAATTCTTTTTTTAGACAAAGTTGGGTATCATCGCCAGCATCTACAACAGCACGTGATGGTTTAGGTCCTTTTTTTAACGCCAACAATTGTTCCAGCTGTCATTTTAAAGATGGTCGCGGTAGACCGCCAGCTTTTGATGGTCAGTTAGCTCGTGGTTTATTGTTGCGATTAAGTTTAGCAGGAACTCATCCTAACGGGATAGCTTTTTCAGATCCAATTTATGGAAATCAATTACAAGATAATGCTATTTTAGGCCAAGTTATTAAAGGAAAATATAGTATTTTATATCAAATAATTACAGAAACTTTGGCTGATGGTACTATTGTTGAACTTCAAAAACCAACTTACCAAATCAATAATTTAGGATATGGTAATTTGTCGGGTGGAATTTTAATTTCCCCAAGAATTGCAAACCAAATTATAGGTTTAGGTTTGCTCGAAGCAGTGCCGGAAACTACTATTTTAGGTTTTGCAACAGCAAATAATAGCAATGGAATTTCTGGAAAAGCCAATTATGTTTACGATATTGAATCAAATTCACAAAAATTGGGTCGTTTTGGCTGGAAAGCCAATCAGCCAAGCATTCGCCAACAAGTTGCTGGCGCTTTTTCTGGCGATATGGGAATTACAACCAGTATTTTTCCAAATGAAAATGCACCTCCAAGTGTCGATTTAAGTTCGATTCCAAACGGCGGAAGTCCTGAAATATCAAATGATAATTTCGATAAAATTGTATTATATTCCAGTTCACTTGCTGTTCCTGCAAGAAGAAATGTTTCCGATCAGAATGTATTAAAAGGGAAGAAAATATTCAATGATATTCAATGTGCCAGTTGTCATATTCCAAAAATACAAACTGGAAGCACTTATTCAATTACAGCATTGAGAAATCAAACCATTCGACCATATTCCGATATGCTTTTGCACGACATGGGCAATGAACTGTCTGATAATGCTACAGATTTTTTAGCAACTAGAAACGAATGGAGAACACAA
>NZ_JANLVD010000105.1:0-1972 GCF_031363805.1 Flavobacterium sp.
TCATTTTGTCATTTTTGACCTATGCCTCCAAAACCCGTTCGCAGAAATTCTAAAACTCAAAAAAAGACTCCTTTTTATACGAGCAAAAAATTTTTATCGTATGCAATTCTGATTTTTTTAGGAGTTTTTTTATATTTGAAACGAGACGCATTGGCCTATTATTTAAGTTTTAAAACTTACAGAGCTCCTTTTGAAACGCGTCAAGCCAAACTATCGGATGTAATCAACGCACATACCGAAAAGTCATTTGGAATTGATATTTCAGAATATCAAAACCGAATTAATTGGGATATTTTAAGCGATTTGGAAACTGGAAATCCTATCGAATTTATTTTTATTCGCGCCACTGCGGGTTGCAATAAAACCGATAGAAAGTTCAGTAAATATTGGCAAAAAGCTAGAGAAACCAATATGTTTCAAGGAGCTTATCATTATTATAGACCCAATGAAAATTCCATTGAGCAAGCCAATAATTACATTAAAAACGTAAAGCTAAAGCGAGGCGATTTTCCACCAGTTTTGGACATAGAAAAACTACCGCGTGACCAATCTATCGATAGTTTAAAGGTGGGTTTAAAGCGTTGGTTAAATAAAATTGAAAAGCATTACGGCGTAAAACCCATTATTTATAGTAGCGAAAGTTATTATAACGATTTCCTGAAAGATGATTTTTCAGATTATCCTTTTTGGATTGCCAATTATACTGCTTTTTACAGGGATATAGATTCCGATTGGTCTATGTGGCAAATCTCCGAAAATGCCAAAATTGAAGGCATTCGCGGTCGTGTAGATATTAATGTTTTTAATGGAAACACTAAGGATTTGAGGAAGTTGTTGATAAAGTAGTTATGTTTAGACTTTGCTATTAATTTTGCAGAGTTTTCAATATTTGCACCATCGAAATTGCGAAAATATTTATCTGCATTCACTAACTTTTCTTTCAACTAATTCTTGTTTTTTTTCACTCCACTTAAAACAGCGTTCTTTTTCTAAAATCATTTTATTTTTAATGACTTTATATTCCGCGGTTGTAACGCTTGATCCCCCGCAACATTGATTAGTTTCAATAATTCTTTTTCTTTTGGCATCGAATTCTAATGATGTTCCAGAAAAACCACTTTCAAAATATTTTTTTGTTTTTGGATTGTAAAGGAAATATAAACTTGAAGTATTTGGACCAGCATAACTTGATTCAAATATTGAAAAATCGGTAATTCCGTCAAAATTAAAATCTCCAGTTGAAATACAATGTACGCCACGAAATTGACAATCAACCTTCAATTTTTGAATCAGTTTATCTGTCTTTTTCTGAAATATTTTAATTTCACTTACAGTTTGATCATCTGCAACTATCCTAAAATATCGATCGCCGATGGAAGTTTTTTGAATGATACCGTCACCAATTTCACTTTTTTTGGATAAAGTAATTTTTAATTCTTTTCCATTTTTCAAATCTTTCCAAATACCTTCAATTGATTCGCTGTCAAGATTAAATTTTTCGAAAGTCATACTTGCACTTTTGTTTTCTTTTGAATTTTTTTCAAAAATAATTAATTTTTCTTTTTCTAATTTTCCTTCCAAAACAATTGGATCATCGTATGCGGTATAAACATAAACGCCATAAGATTTTCCAGAAGTATTGATATCTGCTGACAATTCAATAGGATATTTATCTATAAATCCAGAATAATTAACTTGTCCAAGTAGAGTTAGATTATTTAAAATAATGAAAAGATAAATAAATTGTTTCATGTTTAATTTTTTGGGGAAATTATAAGTTAATGGTCAAATCTGTATGTAAATTTGATATGTAACTCGATAATACAATTAATATAGATTTCATTTAGAGCATAGATTTTTTTTTATTTAATTGGTAAAATGATTTGTTCATTTTGTAATATTATCACAATACTTTAAACGATTTTAAAAAAATCATATTTTAAATTGCTTTTTAATTTTCTTATATTCCTCA
>NZ_JANLVD010000127.1:0-44661 GCF_031363805.1 Flavobacterium sp.
TTTTTTGCATCAAATCTAAATTCCGCACTTTCATCCTGTTTTTTACAGGATAAAGTTAGAAATAATACTAAAAATGCTATAACTGAAATTGAATTTTTTATCATCATACTTTTACATTAATCCGCGACCTACTTTTTTAAGCTTTCCATTGGTTTCAAATTCTTTCACCAAATTATCTAAAATACCGTTTATAAAAATACTACTTTTTGGTGTAGAATATTCTTTCGCAATTTCTAAATACTCATTTATAGTGACTTTTACAGGAATAGATGGGAATTTTAAAAATTCACAAATGGCCATTTTTAAAATAATAGTATCAATTTCTGCTATTCTGTCAGCTTCCCAATTTGGCGTTTTTTCTGAAAATTCTTTGGCCAATTGTTGATCATTCAATAGTGTTTTGCGAAATAAATTTGCAACAAACTCCTTATCTTCAGTATCATTATATAATTTTGGTACAGAAAAATTACCATTTTCAGTATTTTTAATGGCTTTGAGTTGCTTTAAAATAAGTGTATTCACTAGTGGAATATCATCTATCCAAGTCAATTTATGATCTTCAAGATATTCGTACAATTTTACATTTGGAGCAATAACTTCACAAAATACATCTGCAATAAAATTTTTATCTTCTTCAAAACTAGATTCATTGGAAGTCATGTAATTCTGATATACTTCGCTTTCTTTAACTGCATTCAAAAGAATTAAGATATAATCATCATTCAACTTCCAGTTGTTTATTTTCCTATTTTCAAGTGCATTTAATAAAGAATTATTTTCTAAAAGAATTTTCAAAACTTTATTATTGATAAACTTAAAATTTGGATTTTTCTCTTCTTTGGTTGCCAAATGTTTTTTGCTAGAAATTTGAATATGGGTTTCTTCTTTGGATTGCATTTCTACCAAAGTTGATATCATAATTAAATATAAATCTTGAACATTTTCGACACTTTGAAATAAGAATTTTTCTTCTTTTTCTAAATTATCTGAATGATTTTGATGCATCGAATACAATGTTTGCATCACTTTAACTCGAATATGTCGTCTGTTTAACACTTTGCAAGAACGTTTTTAATTAGGGAAATTGAAATGAAAGTAAACTTTCGTGATGCAAAAATACAATTATATTTACAACACTACTATTTTGCCATTTCTTTTTTTCTTAAATCTATTCTATTTTGCGCTATGCTCAAAGCAGCTTGGTGCGTAGTGATATTGTTGGCATCTGCATAATCAAAAATTTCCAATGTAGTATTGTAAATATTTTCTGTTTTACGCATAGATTCTGCATTATCGTAGCCTACCAATTCAGAATATACATTGATAATTCCGCCAGCATTAATTAAAAAATCTGGCGCATAAGCAATACCCATTTCTTTCAAAATTGCACCATGTATATTTTCGTTTGCCAACTGATTGTTTGCTGCTCCAGCAATAACTTTGGCTTTAATTCTTCGAATTGTATCGTTATTTATAGTGGCTCCAAGTGCACAAGGTGCGTAAATATCCACATCTGCGCTATATAAATCATCACCATGATAAATTTTTGCTCCGTATTTATTTCCAATTTCTTGCAAACGAATTTCATTTATGTCGGAAATAATTACTTTTGCGCCTTCCGCAGTTAAATAATCTACCAAGGTTTCACCAACATGACCAATACCTTGAACCAATATTTTTTTACCTTCTAGTACATCTGTACCAAATTTATATTTTGCTGCGGCTTTCATTCCCATATAAACTCCATAAGCGGTTACTGGGGAAGGATTTCCAGAACCACCTTTTTCAATAGAAACACCGGTTACAAATTTCGTATTTTCACGAATCAAATCCATGTCTTGTGTAGTAGTTCCTACATCTTCTGCAGTAATATATTTTCCTGAAAGTGAATTGACGTATTGTCCAAATTTGGCAATCATTTCAGGTGTTTTATCAATTTTGGAATCGCCAATAATTACTGCTTTTCCTCCACCCAAATTCAAACCTGTAATTGCAGATTTGAATGTCATGCCACGTGACAATCTTAAAACATCATTTAAAGCTTCCCATTCGTTATCATATTTCCACATTCTGGTTCCTCCAAGTGCAGGTCCCAAAACTGTGTTATGAATACCAATTATTGCTTTCAAACCAGTATCTTTGTCATTGCAAAAAACAATTTGTTCGTGATTGTCAAAAGATAATTGTCCGAATACGGGATCAATTTTATGTAATTCTGCCGGTTTTAAAGATTCAGTAATCATATAATAGGTTGATTTAGTTTGTGATATTTTTCTAAAAATTAGCCACAAAATTACGTTTTAATTAAAGAGTTTACAATAATTTTTGCATTAATTAATAAAATCTTAAGGATTTGATAATTAAACATTTCGTATAAAAAATATAAAATTTAACAGTTTTAGTTTAAAAAAAATTACATTTTAGATAATATTATAAATTAAATGAAAGAACTACGTTATTTAAATCCATATTTTGCTAAATATAAGTTGCACTTTTTAGGTGGAATATTTATTACAATAGTTGCCCAGATTTTTATGCTTTACACGCCAGAATTAATTGGTGAATCCATCGCTTCAATTGAACAATATTCCAAAAATGGTGAGAATGTTGAAGAAATTAAAAAATTGTTACTCAATAATATTTTATGGATAGCCATTACCACAATAATTGCTGGAGTTTTGACTTTTTTAATGAGACAGTCATTAATAGTAATGTCACGACACGTAGAGTTTGATCTTAAAAATGTAGTTTTCAAACAATATGAAAATTTAACCCAGAATTTTTATAAATTGAATAGAACTGGCGATTTAATGAACCGGATTAGCGAAGACATTGGCCGCGTTCGCATGTATGTAGGTCCAGCGGTAATGTATACTATAAATACAATTATTAGATTTACAATTGTTATATATTATATGTACATAGTTTCTCCAATTCTCACCTTGTATACACTGCTTCCATTGCCTATTTTGGCTTATTTTATTTTCAAAATAAGTTCTCAAATAAATAAAAAAAGTACAATTTTTCAAGAAAACTTATCTGCTTTGTCCAGTTTTACACAAGAAATATTTTCTGGTATTCGCGTCATAAAAGCTTATAGCATTGAAAATAAAAAACAAGATGCTTTTAAAAAACTCTCGGAAGAAAGCAAAGATAAAAGTTTAAAATTAGCAAAAGTAAGTGCGCTATTTGGTCCATTAATGTTGCTACTGATTGGCGCTAGCAATTTGATAGTGATTTTTATTGGCGGTTCCATGTATATTAACGGAAGTATTGAAAATATTGGTGTTATTGCTAAATTTATACTTTACATAAATATGTTGGTTTGGCCAGTTGCTTCCATTGGGTGGGTTTCATCGCTTATTCAAGAAGCAGAAGCATCACAAAAACGAATCAATGAATTTTTGAAAATCGAGCCGGAAATTCAAAATAATAATTTCACACCGATGACTTTTAAAGGTAATATTAAATTTGATCATGTTTCTTTAGTTTACGAGGATACAAATATTAAAGCATTGGACAATATTAGTTTTGAAATAAATAAAGGTGAAACTTTAGCCATTATTGGTCGAACTGGTTCTGGAAAATCTACAATTCTAAATTTAATTTCTAGATTGTACGATCCAACATCTGGAAATGTTATTATAGATGGTATAAAAATTCAAGATGCCAACTTAAATAGTCTTCGCAAAAGTATTGGAGCAGTTCCTCAAGATGCGTTTTTATTTTCGGACAGCATAAAAAATAATATTAAATTTGGATTGGAAGATGCCACAGATGAAGAAGTAATTTTGGCTGCAAAAAATGCAGACATTCACAACAATATTTTGGCATTTACACAACAATATGAAACCATACTTGGGGAACGTGGCATTACACTTTCTGGCGGTCAAAAACAGCGTGTTTCCATTGCTAGAGCTATTATTGGCAATCCAGAAATACTATTGTTGGACGATTGCCTTTCGGCAGTGGATACAGAGACTGAAGAAAATATTTTAAATAATTTAGAAAAAAATACAATTGGCAAAACAACCATAATTGTTAGCCATAGGGTTTCTTCTGCCAAAAATGCTGATAAAATTATAATAATTGACCAAGGCAAAATTGTTCAACAAGGCACTCATAATCAATTGGTAAACCAAGAAGGCTACTATAGATCATTATATTTAAAGCAAATTGCAGAAAAAGAAATGTTATAATTCTTGTTTTGTAGATTATTTTTTTTCAATTTTGAAGAAACAAACAAATTAAATCAGATAGAATGAATAGGAACGAAAATGATATGCTAGAAAAAGAGGAGATTTTTTCAAAAGTGCTTCGTGCTGGAAGAAGAACCTATTTTTTTGATGTAAGATCTACAAAAGCAGATGATTATTATATTACAATAACGGAAAGTAAGAAATTTACGGAAGAAGATGGTTCATACCATTTTAAAAAGCATAAAATTTATTTGTATAAAGAAGATTTTACTGCTTTTTCTGAAATTTTAAATGAAATGACTTCTTATGTTTTGAATAATAAAGGAGAAGAAGTAATTTCTGAACGCCATCAGAAAGATTTTAAAAAGGAATATAATTTAGATACAACAGAATCTAATCAAAATTCTGAAAAAAGTTTTACTGATGTAGATTTTGATGATATTTAAAATATTCTTAAAATTTATAAATTATAAAGTGCCTAAAATGAAAATTTTGGGTATTTTTTTTATCCAATTCTTAACCCATTTTCAACTTTTAAATCTGAGGTAAGTAAAACTATACTATTATCAACTCCAACTGATCCAAGAACCAAACATTCGCTCATGAATTTGCCAATTTGCTTTGGAGGAAAGTTAACCACGGCAATTATTTGTTTGTTTATTAAATCTTGTTTAGTGTAATTTTTGGTAATTTGTGCTGAAGTTTTTTTTATTCCAATTTCAATTCCAAAATCAATAGTGAGTTTATAGGCTGGTTTTTTTGCTTCTGGAAAATCATTTACTTCTAGAATAGTTCCAATTCGCATGTCAACTTTTTCAAAGTCGCCCCAATTAATTTCATCCATGTTTATTAAATTTGAATAGATTTTAAATTAAATATAGTAAAAAAAAATAGATTTAATCAAGCATATTTAAGTGAAAACATCAATCCATATTTTATTATCAAACTTCTATAAAATTAATTCTAAATAATAAAATCGTTTAAACAAAGGTTAAAAGATTATAACTTAATATTTTAACTTATTTTTTATTGTAGATTTATGTATGCAAAAAAATATAAAAATATTCAACTTTTTTTATTCAAAGTTATTATCAGAAAAAACTAAAAAAAATAGCGAAAAGGTTTTTGTTTCTATTGCTATTGTAAGCTTCTTGCTCCATCTTTTAATTATTGGACTGGTAGATTTGGAACTTATAAAATTAAATGATTATTCAAAATTATTAAATAATCCAATATCCGCCATTTACACTCCTTTTTCTTTTATATTGATTTATGAAGTATATCTTTTGGTATATTATTTGCCAAAATCGACGACAATTTATATTGGAAAACAATACGAAATTATTACATTGATAATTATAAGAAGGATATTTAAAGACATGACAAAATTGGAATTTACCGATAATTGGTTTGGAGTAAAAACCAATTTATATTTTACTTTGGATTTATTGTCTACAATGATTTTGTTTTATTTAATCTATATTTTTTATAAACTCAATAGAATTAATGAAATTAATCAATCTAAAATTCAGCAATCAATTGAAGTGAATCAATTCATACGACTTAAAAATGTGATGGCAATGTTTTTGATACCCATTTTTTTATTTTTATCTATTTACAGCCTTGGACATTGGATTTATGAAAATTTATTTTCAATAAAAGAAATTGTAGAAAATTTAAAAGATATCAATAAAATATTTTTTGATGAGTTTTTTACAATTTTAATTTTAATTGAAGTTCTATTATTGTTGTTTTCATTTTTCTTGACAGATAAATTTAGTAAAGTTATAAGAAATTCAGGATTTATAATATCTACAATATTGATAAAATTATCCTTTGGAACTGAAGGTATTTTGAGCACTATACTAGTGGTTTTTGCAGTATTATTTGGGGTAATTATTCTTTGGATTCATAATAAATATGAACAAGCTGAAGCTGAGAAAATAACCAGCGTTTTAAAAACATAACCTGACTGGATTGTACCTTAACTTTGTAACATCAAATCAAGAATCAATGGTGAACTAATTTAATACAAATTAATTGCTAGTATAATTGTACAAAATTTGTCTTTTAAACTTATTTAAGCAAGAATTATTAAATCATTTAAAGTTTTTATAAATACTTCTCATTTTTTTTAATTAAAACCATTACTATCAACTCAAAATATTTCCCTATTGATGAATAATTTTAAGATTCTAATCTCCAAAAAAAATAGGATGCCATTTCTAGCATCCTATTTAAATATTTAAAATCGATAAATTATTTTCTCTTCAATACTTTTTCAACCGCAGCTACAATAGCTTGGTTGTTCAATTTGTATTTTTCCATTAATTGTTCTGGAGTTCCGCTTTCACCAAAACTATCCTGAACAGCTACAAATTCTTGTGGTGTTGGATTATTCAAAGCCAAAACTCTAGCCACGCTTTCTCCCAAACCGCCCAAAAAATTATGCTCTTCAGCAGTCACAATGCAACCTGTTTTCGCTACCGATTTTAAAATGGCTTCATCATCCAATGGTTTAATGGTATGAATATTTATAACTTCTGCCGAAATACCTTTGGCTTCCAAAGCTTCAGCAGCAAGCAAAGCTTCCCAAACCAAATGTCCAGTGGCAACTATGGTTACATCTGTACCTTCAGATAAAACTATGGCTTTTCCAATTATGAATTTTTCATCAGCAGGCATAAAATTGGGTACTACTGGTCTACCAAAACGCAAATAAACTGGCCCATGATGGTCTGCAATGGCAAGTGTTGCCGCTTTGGTTTGGTTATAATCGCAAGTATTAATAACCGTCATTCCTGGCAACATTTTCATGAGCCCAATATCTTCAAGAATTTGATGCGTTGCACCATCTTCGCCCAAAGTCAAACCTGCATGCGAAGCACAAATTTTGACATTCTTATCTGAATAGGCCACACTTTGACGTATTTGATCGTAAACTCTTCCAGTAGAAAAATTAGCAAACGTACCGGTAAACGGAATTTTTCCGCCAATGGTTAAACCAGCCGCAATACCAATCATATTGGCTTCAGCGATACCTATTTGGAAAAAACGCTCTGGATGGTTTTTCTTAAAATCATCAAATTTTAATGAACCTATTAAATCGGCACAAAGTGCAACTACATTTTCATTTTTCTGACCCAATTCTGTCATTCCAGCCCCAAAACCCGAGCGAGTATCTTTGCTTCCTGTATTTGTATATTTTTTCATGTTGTGTGTTTTAAACTTAATTATTCATGGTGAATCTAAGATTATAGTCTATTGCTTTATGCTCCAAATATTGAATATCAACACTAATTTTACCGTTAATTAAACATAGAGTTTTTGTTAAAATATCATCTTTATTTAGTTTTAAATTATGAATTTTTATTAAATTTTGGATATCAATATTTATTATTTGATGTTCTGGCTTCTGTTTTTTTTGAAAAATAAAATAATCCTCATGTATTATCTTATTTAACTTTTTATTTTTATACTTGGTTAAATGAATTATTGTTTTATTTAGAATAGTGTCCCTTTCAAATTCAACATTTTCAAAATTTTGAGTACTAACATTTTTTTTGTGATTATGAAAGTAAGAATCTGTTAATTTAGGTTTTTCCAGATTTCCTAAATCATCTATTTTGAAAGAAATATCTTTAATATAAAATTGAATAGTTTGTTTTTTTTTAGAATCATATAATTTTGCTTCTTGATAATGTTTATCAGCTATTATTTGAAGTAAATAAGTGGAGTCTTTTGAGTTTGAAAAAACAATTTTCTTAATCGGATATCCATTTTGATAATTATAATTTTTTATCAAAGTCACATCATAACTGTCAAAATAATAATTTAACTTATTTTCTTGAGCATTAATTAAATTACTAATTAAATATATTGAAAGAGCAATAATTTTTTTTTTCATTATTTAATTGAGATATTAAATGATTTAAAGATTTAGAAACATATCTAAAATTTGCAATCTAAAATTAATAATCTCCTAAAGTTACCAAATTCTGACTCAAAGCTGTTTCTAATTGTGCATCATTCGGTGCTTTTCCATGCCAAGCATGAGAATACATCATATAATCGACACCATTGCCCATTTCTGTGTGCAATAAAACACAAACTGGTTTTCCTTTTCCAGTTCTAGATTTGGCTTCTTTCATTCCTGAAATAATGGCTTCCAAATTGTTGCCTTCTTTTATTTCCAAAACATCCCAGTCAAAAGCTTCAAATTTTGCTTTGATGCTTCCCATAGGCAGAACTTCATCGGTGGAACCATCAATTTGTTTTCCATTTAAATCAATAGTTGCAATTAAATTGTCAACTTTCTTGGCAGAAGCATACATAATGGCTTCCCAGTTTTGTCCTTCTTGCAACTCACCATCACCATGAAGTGAATATATCAAATGATTACAATGATTTAATTTTTTGGCTTGCGCAGCACCAATGGCTACTGACATTCCTTGACCCAACGATCCTGATGCAATTCTTATTCCCGGCAAACCTTCATGCGTTGTTGGGTGACCTTGCAATCTTGAATTTAATTTTCTAAAAGTTGCCAATTCAGAAACAGGGAAATAGCCAGATCGAGCCAAAACGCTATAAAATACTGGAGAAATATGACCGTTTGATAGAAAAAATAAATCTTCGCCAATACCATTCATATCGAAACCAGGTTTTCTGTCCATTAAATTTTGATAAAGTGCTACCAAAAATTCTGTACAGCCCAATGAACCGCCTGGATGTCCTGAGTTCACTGCATGCACCATTCGCAAAATGTCTCTGCGAACTTGGGTTGTTAAATCTTGTAGTTGTTGTGTGTTTGGTTTCATTTTGAGTATTAAAATTTGACTTTGCAAATATAGTTTTTTAGAAAATAAATTTTAGAAAAACGAAGTAGACTTTTAAAAAGTTATCAAGAATATTATAATAGCTGAAATTAACCCAATAAAAAAATCCCTTCCAATTAAAGAAAGGGATTCAATGCATTGATTTTATGCAATTTAATCTTTTTTGGTAAACCTAGTAATTATAAAAATGACTACCAACACAATTGCTACAACAACAAAGATTCCAACTCCCATTCCAGCTTTGAAAATTCCTTCAATTGCGGAACAGCTTGTCAGCATTAATGAGAATGAAAAAGCTAAAAGTATTTTTTTGAAATTATTTAACATGATTTTCGATTTATAATTTGAATTAATCATTCTCTGCTGCATCAATATTGATGGTTGCTAAAGCAATTTCTGTAAGTGTAACATCAGCCTTTTTTTCTTCTTCAAGCGAAATAGCCAATAATTTTGCAGCTTTATCTTCTCCTAAAGTTGTAGCGAAAGCATGCAATGTACCATAAGTTGCAATTTCATAATGTTCTACTTTTTGACCTGCTGCAATAATTCCAGCATCGCGAACTACTCCAAGTTCCGTTTCTTCCATGATTCCTTCTCCTTCTTTTAGGAGACCTTCCATGGCGTCACATTTTTTAGCTACTGCTTTTTCTCCAATAATTTCGAAAACTTTTTCCAATCTTGAAACTTGTTCTACTGTTTCATCCAAATGGCTGGTCAATGCCTGTTTCAAAGCATTTGAAGTGGCATTTTTTGTCATTTTCGGCAATGCTTTTGTCAATGCTTTTTCTGCCCAATAGATATCCTTTAAACTATCTATAAATAAATCTCTTAAACCTTGTGCAGCATCAGATTTTGCTTTAATAGTGCCAGTTTTAGATTTTGATGCTGTGTTTTTTGAATTGTCTCTTACTACTTCCATAATATTATATTTTAATTGTTTTTTAATTTTGTAAAATTCATTATTTATGGATGTTAAATAATTATAGAATTTAAATTAAAATTTACAGGATTTCATCATTTTATAAAAATTATAACTACATGGAAATTATATAATTAAGCTCAAAAATAGTGTAACAAGGCGCATCGCATATTCCTATAATTTTACAATATTACTAACAATTAAAAATTTAATTATGAGCACAACTGCAAAATCTAAAGACACTAAAACAAGTAGTGTAAAAGCTTCAACATCTAAAGCAAGCGACAAAAAAGATGACAAAAAGAAAGATGACAAAAAATCTGATTCAAAATCTTCTGATAAAGATTCAAAATCAAAATCTTCTGCTTCAAAAAAGTAGTTTAAATTCTAGAAATTATTAATTATGGAAAATCAGCACAATGTTAACTCTGGTCAAGGTAGCCATGATAACAGAGAATCTTTAAATGGTAATGAAGAAAGTAAAAAAGATACTCAGAATTACAACAATTATGACTCTCATTCTGAACAAAAACCACATCAAACTGAAACTGTAAATTCAGACAATCAGCAGGATAGAAGTTCAGGAATGAATAGTGATTCAAATAGTAAAAACGGCAATCAAAATCTAGAAAATTATCCTTCTGAAGGCAATGATGATCACGATGAAATTGATGAGGATGACGATTTTGAAGATGATGAAATGGAAGATGAGGATGATATGGACGAGGATAAACGAAATCGTTCTTATGATTCTGAAAGCGAAAGAAGAAAAAGAAGTCCTGAATTTCCTAAAAGTGAAAATTCTTCATTTCCAAGCCTTGATTAAGTTTTAGATTCTAAAATAAAAGGGAATTTGTTGTCATGCAAATTCCCTTTTATTATTCTTTTTCTGGAAGAAAAATATTAAAGGTAGCACCAATATTTAACTTACCTTCAGCGGTAATTGCACCTTGGTGGTTTTCTACAATTTTTTTGCAAATGGCTAGTCCAATTCCTGTTCCAGGTAAATCATCTTTGGAATGTAGTCGTTTAAAAAGAGCAAAAATGGATTCTGAAAACTCTTGCTCAAAACCAATGCCATTATCACTAAAAGAAAGTTTATAATATTTCTTGTCTGAATTAATGTTTAAGGACACACTCGATACCAAAACTTTTTCGCATCTTATGGTTATGATTGGATTTACGCCTTCTTTACTGTATTTTAATGAATTATTTATTATGTTAATAAACAATTGTTGAATTTGATACGGAATAACATTTGTTGTTGGCAATTTTTTTGCGTCAAAAACAGCATTTTTTTCATGAATATTAATGGCTAGTTCTTGCTTTGCGTTTTCAAGCAATTCGTTGAGGTTGGTTTTTTCAAACGCTTTATCAATTTTGTTGGCTCTCGAAAACAGTAATAAATCGTCTATTAAAACCCTCATTTTATTGCTAGCCAATTTTATTTTAGAAATATATTCTTTACCCGTTTCTGAAAGTGAATCAATATCTGCTGGTGAAATTCTAGAAATGAAAATTTGTATTTTTCTTAAAGGTTCCTGCAAATCGTGACTTGCAACATGGTTGAAAGATTCCAATTCGGTATTTATTTGTTCCAACTCAAAATTTCTTTCCTCAATAGCAATATTGGCATAATGCTGTTCTGTAATGTCTCTGCTTACGCCCAAAATCATTGTTTTGTTACTGGAGTCAATGTAACTTTGGGCTATTGAATTGAAATAAAGAATTTCTCCATTCTTGCTAACAAATCTAAAAAATATACTTACAGCTTTTCCTTCTACTAGAATTAAATCCGCGCCAGAAGCTACCCTTTCTTTATCTTCTGGGTGCACATAATCTATAAAATTACTTACATTGGCTTCAAAAGATTGTGGATCTACGCCCAACATTTTGTATAAGTTATCTGAAAAGCTCAGTTTATTACTTTCAAGATCCCAATTCCAAGAATAGTATTTTCCAATTTCTTCGGCATGTTTTGTAGATTCGAAGAAAAGTTTTAATTTATTATTTGATTCTTTTAAAAATTTTAAATCGTCGTTTATTTTTACAAACGAAAAGGTAAAAATTGTGAGCGAAAAAAACAAAAGAAGTATAGAAAATAAAGGTGTTATAGAAACCTCACTCTCATATTTTTCTTTTCTTACTTTTAAAAGGTCGCTCTCTACTTTCAACATTTTGTTAATTTGACTGTCAATCGAATTCATCAAGATTTTGCCTTTAACCATGCTAGACATCAGTTGCGGGGAGTTTGGCGGTTTGTTTTTATTTAACTCAATGATACTTTTGTAAAAAACAAGTCTTTTTTCAATACTTGCTTTCAATTTTGTAAGATTTGATAATTGTGTTGGATTGTCACTTAAAATATAATTTAAATGATACAAAGCAAAATATATTTTTTGGGTAGCAAACTTTACATTTTTATAATACATACTGTCTTTCGTGATTACGTAACCACGAACATTGGATTCAGCATCCTTAATATTGAAATGTAAATTTTGTAAGTTGGTTTGTACTTTATAAGTGTGCATCAACCACTTTGAAGAGCTGGTTAGCTCAGCTTCGTTTCTATAATTAATAGAATATATAAAAATTAAAAAAAACACTGAGACTATAAAAAATATTTTCAGCAACCATGATGAGTTCAAAATATCTTTAAATTTCATAATCTCAATGTTTATTATATGCTTAACAGAAATGTTTCTTTGTTTAAACTATTGGTGTGGTATTGCCAGTTTAAAGTAGTTACAACATTTAAAGTTTTTTTCAAAGCCTCAAAATCATTGGGTTTTTTAATGTAAATATTGGCGCCTTTTACAAAGGTTTCTTCAATATCTGATTCAGATGCCGAGGTAGAATATATGGCAACCGCTATATTTTTTAAATGATCGGTTTTTTTTATTTCGCGCAAGCATTCCATGCCATTCTTTCTTGGCATATTCAAATCAAGGAATAATATATGTGGCAAGGTAATATCTGGTTTGTTGAGATAATCCATGAGTTCAACACCATCTTTAACCAATTTCACATCGGTATTAATTTTTATTTCTTCAAAAGCATCTTTAAAAAAGTTTCTGTCATCTTCATCGTCATCTGCGAGTAAAATGTGTATGGTGTCTTTTTGCATGTAGTAAAAGTTTTAAGTGTTTATTTAATCTGATAGTTTTATAGTTTAATCTACATTATTATTCCGCCTTTTGGTTATAATTCTTTGAAACGCAGAAGGCGTGATCCCCGTAATATTTTTGAATTGTGTACTTAAATGTGCTACACTCGAATAGTTTAGCTTGTAAGCAATTTCGGTTAAAGTTAGTTCATTAATAAGTATCAATTGCTTAACACGCTCAATTTTTTGAATAATAATGTAATTTTCTACTGATGTGTAGGTTACATCAGAAAAAAGATTGGAAATATAACCATAACTGTGGTTCAATTTTTCTGATAAATAGACAGAACTTTTTAAATTATTCAATCCGCTTTCAGAGTGCACCATTTCTACAATGGTATCCTTTATTTTTTGAACGATAATGCTTTTTTGATTTTCAACTACTTGAATACCATAGTTGCTAAAAGCTTCATTCAATTCAGTTAATTTTTGGTCAGTAATAGTACTTTTTATATTGATTTCCCCAAATCCCAATATGTCATATTTTAATTCAAATTTATCCAATTGTTCCTGAAGAATTGTATTGCAAAGGTTGTTAATGTCAAATTTTAAAAATAGTTTCATATTTGAATTTAAATTTCTCAAAAATAAGTAATTTTATTTACATAAAAAAATGCCTTAAATAGTTAAAATTCTATCTTTTATAATTCCTAAACTGGCAATTTAGGCTATATTTGCGCTCCGAATACACCAAGTAAAATTTATTTATGAAGTTTGATTTACTAAAAACAGATCCACAAACAAAAGCAAGAGCAGGAACAATAACCACAGATCACGGCACCATAGAAACACCCATATTTATGCCAGTGGGAACTGTAGCTTCTGTAAAAGGAGTGCACCAACGCGAACTAAAAGAAGAAATTAACCCAGATATTATTTTAGGAAATACGTACCATTTATATTTGCGTCCGCAAACTCAAATTTTGGAAAAAGCAGGTGGTTTGCATAAATTTATGAATTGGGATAGAAATATTTTGACAGATTCTGGTGGCTATCAAGTATATTCGCTTTCGGCCAATAGAAAAATCAAAGAGGAAGGTGTGAAGTTCAAATCACATATCGATGGTTCGCTGCATTTTTTTACACCCGAAAATGTCATGGAAATTCAACGTACCATTGGTGCCGATATTATTATGGCTTTCGATGAATGTACACCTTATCCTTGCGATTACAAATATGCGCAACGTAGCATGCACATGACACACCGCTGGTTGGACCGATGCATCAATCATTTGGATAAATTGCCTTTTAAATATGGTTTTGAACAAACTTTTTTCCCGATAGTTCAAGGAAGTACTTACAAAGATTTGCGAATGCAATCTGCGGAATATATTGCCAATTCAAACCAACAGGGAAATGCAATTGGCGGGCTTTCCGTAGGAGAACCAGCCGAAGAAATGTATGCCATGACCGAAATAGTCACTGCTATTTTACCAGAAAATAAACCCCGATATTTAATGGGAGTGGGCACGCCAATTAATATTTTAGAAAAATATTGCTTTGGGAATTGATATGTTCGATTGTGTGATGCCAACTAGAAATGCCAGAAACGGTATGCTTTTTACAGCCAATGGCACCATTAATATCAAAAATAAAAAGTGGGAAGACGATTTTTCGCCAGTAGATGAAATGGCATACACTTATGTAGACACCGAATATACCAAAGCCTATTTGCGACATTTATTTGCGGCCAATGAATATTTGGGAAAACAAATTGCCACCATTCACAACCTCGGTTTTTATATGTGGTTGGTTCGTGAAGCAAGAAAACATATCTTAGCAGGAGATTTTAGAGAATGGAAAGAAATGATGGTTAAGAATATGAGCCAGAGATTGTAAATTAGGTTATGGGTTTTGGGTTTTATCACATTGTCATAACCCATAACCCATAACCCAAAACCCAAAACCCGAATGTTAACAATAATAGACAAATACATACTCAAAAGATATTTAGCCACATTTTCTGTCATGATGTTGTTGTTTATTCCTATTGGTATCACCGTCGATGTTGCAGAAAAAATTAATAAAATATTGGAGAACAAAGTTCCCATTGGTAAAGTATTATCGTATTATTTGGATTTTGTTATTTATTTTGCAGATTTCTTATTTCCGATTTTTTTATTTCTTTCCATAATTTGGTTTACTTCGAAATTGGCAAATAATACAGAAATTATTGCCATATTAAGTTCAGGAATTTCTTTTCAGAGATTTTTAAAACCATATATTATTGGAGCCATTATTATTTCATTAGGCTCCTTATTGATGGGATTTTTTCTAGTGCCAAAAGCCAGTGAAGGTTTCAATAATTTCAGGTATATGTATTTGGTTGGAAACGGTAGAAACGAAATGCGAGAAACCAACGATGTGTATCGACAAATAAGCAATACAGAATTTATATATGTAAGCAATTTTAACCAAGAAGCAAAAACAGGCTATAATTTTGTGATGGAAAAATTCAACAAAGAAAAATTGGTTCATAAAATAACCGCTTCTTCCATACAATGGAATCCAAAAGACAGCACATACACTTTGTTCAATTATAACAAAAGAATAGTAGGCGAGTTGGATGATAAAATAGAAACCAATCCGTCAAAAAATATTAAATTAAAATTTGAGTTGGACGATTTGACTCCCGTAGTTTATATTGCCGAAACTTTGACTCCAACCGAATTAAATAAGTTTATTGAAAAAGAAAAAAAGCGTGGTTCAGCCAACATCAATACTTATTTGGTGGTCAAATACCGTAAATACAGTGTTCCGGTTTCGGCTTTTATATTAACATTAATTGCAGTTTCAGTTTCCTCCATGAAAAGACGAGGCGGAATGGGCGTTAATTTAGCTTTGGGAATTTCATTGGCATTTAGCTATGTTTTTTTAGATAAAATATTTAGTACGCTGGCTAGAAAATCAGATTTAACACCCATGTTGGCCGTTTGGATTCCAAATATATTATACGGATTTCTTGCCATTATTTTGCTTCGCAATGCAAGAAGGTAAAAATTTAAACAGCTATTTGCGCCTTCATTTAATAGTTTTTATTTGGGGATTTACCGCCATTTTGGGAGCCTTAATTTCGCTAGAAGCTTTGCCTTTGGTTTGGTTTAGAATGCTTTTTGCGAGCGGTTTTATTTTAAGTTATATTTTCATAAAACACATTTCCTTAAAACTTCCAACAAAAACCATATTTGCGTTTTTGTTTGCAGGATTAATTATTGCTTTGCATTGGTTTACTTTTTTCAAAGCCATAAAAGTTTCCAACGTATCGGTCACACTGGCTTGTTTGGCTACGGGCGCTTTTTTTACCTCGATTCTTGAACCCATTTTTTACAAACGAAAAATCATTTTTTACGAAGTACTTTTCGGATTAATAGTCATTGCGGGTTTATATTTGATTTTTAAAGTACAAGGAAACTATGTTTATGGAATCGTTTTGGCTTTAACATCTGCATTTTTATCTGCATTATTTTCTGTAATTAATGGCAAATTTGCGCAAAAATATAATCCAGCCATTATTTCATTTTACGAGATATTTGGTGGTGTGTTGTTTTTGTCCATTTACTTATTGTTTACCCAAAGTTTCACCACAAGTTTTTTTAATTTGTCAACTTCAGATTTGCTTTGGCTGTTGGTTTTAAGTTCGGTTTGCACGGCATACGCATTTATTGCTTCAGTGGGTGTCATGAAATATTTAAGTCCATACACTGTAATGTTAACCATTAATTTGGAGCCTATTTATGGAATTGTATTGGCATTACTCATATTTAATGACAAAGAAAAAATGAGTCCACAGTTTTATGTTGGTGCGCTTATTATTTTATCGACCGTTATTTTAAATGGTATTTTGAAGAATAGGAATAGGTAGTTTTGCATTGAATTTATTTTTTAAATATAATTGTTTGTTATATATCTGTATATTTGGTTATCATCAGAAATTTAAAAAAAAATGATAACAGATATTTGGAAACAACCGGCAGAAGGATTCAATGATGCAAGTATTGGAAGATCTGAAAAGCAAATTCTGGAAAAGGAATTGGCTGTTGGATTTAAATTTCCTACTCTTTACAGAGAGCATTTAAAAATGCAAAATGGCGGATATCTTTGGAAAACAGCATTGCATCACAACGATAATGTGAGTGAACTTTTATATAACGGTTCAACATTTGACCCAGTAATAAATGATTCAGGATACAATACATTAAAAGATGTATTGCTTGAATATTCAGATGTAGATGAACTCAAAAAATCTTCGAAGCTTGAATTTCTATATTTAGAAAGATTACCTATATTATCGCATATGGATGGGCACACTATGTTGTGTTTTGATTATGGATACAATGTAGAGTTTGAATATCAGGAACCACAAATATGTTACTTCGAATTGGAATGTGCTGAAAATGGTTTTGAAGAAAAACTTCGAATAAATTCCTATGAAGAGTTAATTAATAATTTGGTATATTATGGTTACGAATCAACTTCATTCTACATTGGTTTGAAAAGTGAGAAAAATATTGAAGAAATTGCAGAACAATTTATTAAAATTTATAACAAAAAATTAGAACTGAAAAAAGATGATGGTTACGGATGGTATAATTTTAAAAATTGGTATTCAGGCAAGCTAGAAATAAATTCTAATTTAGCTTTGTATTTAAAGTTGACACCAAATGAATTCTTGAGTAAAAACCATCTTTTACAAAATCACAAGCAATTTAATTATATAATTGATATTGATTTGAGAATGCAATCAAACTCTATTACAGATAATTCGAATCATATAATTTCATTAATTAATGAAAAAATGAATGCATTTCTGAATTCTTTCGGGTGGGATTTTTTGTTAATTCCATTCCATAAAGAAAACTTAGAGGAACTAGAAAATATAAAAAAAACTTTTGAAAACCGTTTGTATTAGATGTCAATAAAAGCCTAAAAGATACATTTTTGATTTTCTAAAGTGTTGTTAAAGTTAAAATTAAGAATTTGAAATATAATATTGCTAAAAATTGGTATTAATATTAGCCACTAAATAATCGAAACAATATTAAAATGAATTTTGAAATCACAAAATAATCTGTCTTTTTTAAAAAGTATCATTATTTAAAAAAAAGTAGTATTTTTAACCATTAAATATTTAAAACTATGAAACTATGAAACAAATACTATTATTATGTTTAATTTTTGTTTTTTCAAATAGCAATTTTGCTCAAGAAACAAAAACAAAAGCAAAAGCAAAAAAAGAAACAAAGGTTAAAGTTGTGGCAACTCCTGATGCGAAACCTCAAGAAAATCTTCAAGCAAATCCTGAACAAAAAGTAGAAGTAAAATCCGGAGAAGTTTCAGACCCAAACGTATCGGTAAAAGCTGAAGCAACCCCAGAAGTTATTCCTGAAAAAGCTCCAGAAACAGTTGTGGTGAAAGAAGAAGAGATTAAGCCTAAAAGTAAATCTGGAAAAGCAGTAAAATCTGAAGCTGAAATACTAAAAGAAAAAGAAGACAAAGCTAGAGAAAAAGAGGAAAAAGACAAACAGAAAGCGCAAGCATTTGACATTAAAAGTACAGCAAAAGCAAAGAAAGATGAACAAAAAGCTGCACTTAAAGTTATAAACGAGGCTAAAAAAGAGGAAAAGGAAGCTAAAAAAGAAACCAAGATAAAAGAAGAAAGAGCGATGGCTAAAGCCGAAAAAGACGCGCAAAGAGCTGATAATAAAGTCAAAGCCGAAGCAGAGAAAGCCAAAGCTGAAGCAGAAAAAGCAAAAGCTGAGGTAGAAAAGGTTAAAGCTGAAACCGAAAAGGTTAAAGCTGAAACCGAAAAATCTAAGGCCGATGTAGAAAAAGCAAAATACAATGCGAAAAGTGCCAAAGATAAAAAAATAGAAGACGAAGTCGATAGATCCAAAAAAGAAGCCAAAGCTAAAGAATTGGCTGATGAAAAAACCAAAGCCAAAAAAACTGAGGAAGCTGATAAAGCAAAAAAAGAGGCAAAAGCCAAAGATGAAGCAACAGAAAAAACCAAAGCAAAAAAAACAGAAGAAGCCGAAAAAGTTAAAAAAGATGCCAAATCAAAAAAAGAGGATGAATCTTCAAAAGCTAAAAAAGGAACAAAACCTGAAAAAGTTGCTGTAAAATCTGAAAAAACAAAACAAGACGCCAAATCTAAAAATGAAGATGATTCTTCAAAGTCTAAAAGCAATACCAAATCCAAAAAAACAGCAGATGAATCTGTGAAACCTAAAAAAGAGGTGAAATCTAGTAAAGTGGAAGAGTCTTCAAAATCCAACAAAGTAGAAGAATCTTCAAAATCTAGTAAGGATACAAAATCAAAAAAAGTAGCCAACGATCCGCCAAAAGATAAGAAGGATACCAAAGCGGATAAGATTAAAAATCAACCTAAACCTAAAATAGAGGAAAAACAAATACTAACTCCTAAAAAAATTAAAGGAGTAAATTAATTGCCAAACCACGTTTGCAAAATTGATGCTTTGTGTTGTGGTTGACATAATTTAAAATGTGTAATTAAAAATGGAATGTATTCTTTTTTTAGTTGCACATTTTTTTTGATATATAATCAAAAAAACAATTCATACCCAAAATTCGACATTTCAGTAAATATAAATTTTATAATAATCGTTGATGCTGCAATTTTGCTTCATCAAAAAAACATATTATGAAATCACTTTTTACATTCGCTATTTTAATTTTAACTTTTTCTGTTTTCTCACAAGCTACTATTTCTGGAAAAGTAGTCGATAAAAAAAAGTTACCTATTCCTGGAGCTAATATTTTTATTGAAGGTACTTATGATGGTGCAACTTCTAACGAAAATGGCGATTTTAATTTCACTACTTCTGCAACTGGAAATCAGGTTTTGGTGGTTAGTTTTTTATCATACGAAACTTCAAAAATTGCTATTACTGTTTTAAATTATCAAAATCAAACCATAATATTAAAAGAAAGTGTCAATACACTTGACGCGGTAGTTATAACTGCTGGAACTTTTGAAGCAGGCGAAAAGGCTCGTGTCTCGGTTTTAAAACCGCTTGATATAGTAACTACGGCAGGATCTGCTGGCGATATTGTGGCAGCTTTGCAAACTTTGCCAGGAACGCAAACCGTGGGTGAGAGCGGTCGACTTTTTGTACGTGGTGGCGAAGCAGAAGAGACACAAACTTTTGTGGACGGGATTCGCGTAGCGCAACCTTATGGTTCAACCACTCAAAATTTACCTACTAGAGGAAGATTTTCTCCATTTTTGTTTAGCGGAATATCGTTTTCCACTGGAGGATATTCTGCCGAATATGGCGATGCATTATCAAGTGTTCTGCTTTTAAATACTCAAAATGAACCTGACCAAAACAAAACCGAAATTTCATTGATGACTGTTGGATTGGGTTTGGGAAATACTCAAAAATGGAATAAAAGTTCTTTAAGTGTTAATGCGACTTATATTGATTTGGCACCGTATCAATTTGCAGTGCCTCAAAATTTGGATTGGAATAGGGCTTTTCAATCACTATCGGGCGAAACGGTGTATAGATACAAATTTAATTCTGGTTTGCTAAAGGTATACGCGGCTTTCGATGCTTCGAAATTCGATTTAAATCAAGAAAATATCAACCAAATCGAAAAAACTAGAATTAATTTAAATAACAATAATTTTTATGCCAATGCTTCTTACAAAGGAAAGTTTGGTAACAATTGGGAAATTTTTTCAGGATTGAGTTATGGCTACAGCCAAAATAAAGTAGGTATTGGTGTTGATGATATTAAAAACATTGAAAATGCATCTCACATGAAATTGAAATTTAAAAAATCAATTTCGGAAAGGGTAAAATTGTCTTTCGGAGGCGACTATTTCATCACAAAATTCGACGAAGATTTTATTCAAAACAGTGGAAACAAATTCACCAGTGGCTACGATACAAATATTGCTGCTGTTTATGCTGAAGCCGATATTTTCTTTTCTAGAGATTTTGCTTTAAAGACTGGCTTCAGAACTTCAAATAACGATTTATTGAAAGAGACTACTTTTTCTCCACGAGTTTCCATGGCTTATAAATTGGCTGCAAATAGTCAATTTTCTTTGGCTTACGGCGATTTTAATCAGGTTCCAAAACAAGATTTTCTGAAATATACCAGCAATTTGGATAGTGAAAGAGCCTCTCATTATATTTTAAATTATCAATTTAGTAAAGATAAACAAACATTTAGAGCTGAAACTTATTTGAAACAATACAATGATTTGGTAAGATTTGATACTCAAAACGCACAATTTAATTCGGTTTTCGACAATTCTGGTTCTGGATATGCCAAAGGGTTGGACTTGTTTTGGAGAGATGGCAAAAATATTAAAAATTTAGAGTATTGGCTTTCCTATTCTTATATTGATACAAAAAGAGATTATAGAAATTTTCCGGATAAGGTAACACCTAGTTTTGTAGCTGACCATAACTTGTCTTTTGTTACAAAATATTGGATCAACGATTGGAAATCGCAAATTGGTTTTACCCATAGTTTCGCCAGCGGAAGACCTTACAATAATCCAAATGAAACCCAATTTATGAATGGAAAAACGAAATCGTACAACAATTTAAGTTTTAATTGGGCTTATTTATTAACATCGCAAAAAATATTGTATTTCTCGGTTTCCAACATGTTAGGTACGCAAAATGTTTTTGGATATGAATATGCAAATAATCCAGATGCAACTGGTGTTTATAACAGAAGAACAATAACGCCTACAGCAGACAGATTTTTCTTTGTGGGATTCTTCTGGACGATTAGCAATAATAAAAAAGACAATCAATTAAATAATTTGTAAAATACGCATTTCATCATCAAAAAACGACAGTTCAGTCAGAATCAATTTTAAAATAAGAAAAGGCAACATAAATTTGTACAAGAAATAAAGATCAAAACAAAACATTAATAACTTTTAAAAACTTAAAAATGAAAAATTCAATCTTAACATTAGCAATTTTAGTAACTGGCTTTGTATCGGCACAAAAGGCAAATCTCAATGTAAATATTGTAGGACTTAAAAACAACAATGGGGTTGTAATGGTTGGCCTATACAATTCTGAAGGCACTTTTTTGAAAAAATCATTTAAATCATCCAAATCTACAATAAAAGACAAAAAAGCATTGGTAACTTTCACCGAATTAGAAAAAGGAGAATATGCAGTGATGATTTATCAAGATGAAAATTTGAATGGTAAAATGGATTCAAATATGATGGGAATTCCAACCGAAGATTATATGGCATCAAACGATTCTAAAGGATTTATGGGGCCACCAAAGTATAAAAATGCTAAGTTTTCAATTGAAAATAATTCAAAAATAGTAATCAATATTAATTAAAATAACAAATAACAAATAACACTTTAAATTAGAAATCATGACAAAATTAATTATCGCAATCGCACTATTTATTACAACATTAGTATCAGCCCAAGGGCAGTTTGAACAAGGAATGGGCAAAGCATTTGGACTTTGGAAAGAAGGAAAAAATCAAGAAGCTTCAGATTTATTTGAACGTATAGCTTCGGCAGAAAAAAACAGCTGGTTGCCCAATTATTATGTTGCATTAATAAATTCTACTTCGGCTTTTCAAACCAAAGACAAAGAAAAAATAAATACATTACTGACCAAAGCCCAATCGAATTTGGATATTGAAATGGCAAAAAACCCTAATAATCCTGAACTTTTGGTTATGCAAGCCATGATTCATACTGGTTGGATTGCTTTTGACCCAATGACTTATGGCATGACACTTTCTGGAAAAGTAGCAGAACTTTATGCCAAAGCTGAAGCTATTGCTCCAGAAAATCCTAGGGTTGTGTTTTGCAAAGCAGAATTCGCGATTGGTGGTGCAAAATGGACTGGTGCCAATGTGAAAGAATTGTGCAAAGATGTGGAGCGTTCTATTGGACTTTTTGCTACTTTTAAAGCAGAAACTCCTTTTTCTCCAAAATGGGGATTGGATAGAGCAAATGAAGCTTTGAAAAATTGTAAATAAGAAATTAGAATATAGAAGAAAGAATCAAGATCCAAGATTTATTAAAAATAATTTCAACATCATGCATCTTGATTCTTTCTTCTAAAATTTTAAAAAAATCAAAATGAATATATTTTATAAAGAATTTCCAAAAGCATTTAAACTAACATTAGTCATATTTATTGTGATTCAAGCATTAAATGTAATTATGGGTTCATCAATCCATTTTGATAAAAAATTGGCAGTTGGCTTTATGTTTACTGCTATGTATACTATGAGTTTGTATATTGCCAATTCCTCTGTATTCTATTTTTTAGATAAAAAATTTGTAGATAGATTTTCTAAAAAAAGATTGGTTCTAGGTTTTATAGGCTCATTTTTGGTATCATTAGTGATCATTTTTTTAATGCATATTTTTGAAGAAGTCATATACAACGACAATAGTTTTAAGTTTTTTTTAGAACAAGAAAAAGCATCAAATTATATTGTTCCAATAACAATTACGTTTTTTGTAACCTTGTCATTGTATGCTTTTCATTTTTATAAAGCGTATCAAGAAAATAAAGTTAAAGAACAAAAAATTATTGCAGGAACAGCCAATGCAAAGTTTGAAAGCCTGAAAAATCAAATAGATCCTCATTTTTTATTCAACAGTTTAAATGTTCTGAGTTCGCTTATTGAAGAAAATCCAGAAAATGCACAACGATTTACTACTTCATTATCAAAAATATATCGTTATGTTTTGGAACAAAAAGACAAAGAATTGGTTTCTGTGGAAGAAGAATTATCGTTTGCAAAAACCTATATGAATTTGCTAAAAATGCGATTTGAAAATAGTTTGACCTACGAGTTACCATTAGAAGGTATTAATCCTGAGGCAAAAGTAGTTCCACTATCATTGCAATTGTTATTGGAAAATACTGTCAAACATAATGTGGTTTCAGAACAAAAACCATTGCATATTAAAATTTATATTGAAAACGGTTATTTAATTATTGAAAATAATTTTCAAAAAAAAGAAGTTTTACAAGATAGAAAAGGGGTTGGTCTAGAAAATATAGTTAATAGATATGCCATTATTTCAAAAAAAAGAATGATAATAGAGCAAACAGAAAATATTTTTAGAGTAAAACTCCCCATATTAACAAAACAAATTGCAGTTATGGAAATACAAAATATAGCAAATGAGAATATGGCTTACATAAGAGCCAAAGAAAAAGTTGAAAAGTTAAAAGGATTTTATGGAAATTTAATTTCTTATTGCTGTGTGATTCCTATTTTGGTAATTATCAATTTAAGCACAAATTCAAAATTTCAATGGTTTTGGTTCCCAATGTTGGGTTGGGGTTTGGGTGTTACATTTCACGCATTTGATGCTTTTGGCTATGGAAAATCTTGGGAAGATCGAAAAATAAATGAAATTTTGAACAAAGAAAAAAATAATAAATGGCAATAATTATGGAAATAAATCAAACGTCAGATGAGGTTTTGAAATCAATAATCAAGGTCAGAATTCAGAAAAGAAGACAGTTTTATATCTATTTGATTTTATTCGGTATTGGAATTTCAATACTTATTGCAAAAAAATATTTTGACTTAAAAATGAATTTTTTTCCAGTTAAATACTTAACTCTTGAATTTATGATTGTTTGGTGCGTCATATTATTTGCATATTTGATTTCAATGTTACTGACAGAAAAATCACTTGGGAAGAAATGGGAAGAAGAAAAAATTAAAAAAATAATACATTCTCAAAAAATCGAAAAGACAACTTGGGAATAAATAATATTATAAACTAAATAATTTTAGAAAATATGGAAACAAATCAATATTACAACACACAAAAATACTTTGCAGCGAAAAAGCAAGTGGAAGAAATAAGAGGATTTTATGGAAATCTAATTTCGTACTTCGCAGTCAATCTTTTTTTACTTTTTATAAATTTAAAATATTCACCAGATCATTTGTGGTTTTATTGGCCACTGTTGGGTTGGGGATTAGGAGTTGTGTTTCATGGAATTAGAGTTTTTAATGTGATGCCATTTTTTGGTAAAGATTGGGAGCAAAAAAAGATTGCTGATCTTATGGAAAAAGAAAAAAATAATTCTAAAAACTTTTAAAAAAATTATGGAAAATAATATGCAAAATGAAATTCGTTATCAAGAAGCTTTGAAACGAGTTAAAAAAATTAAAGGATTCTACACACACTTCATAGTATATTTGGTCATCAATATTATGATTATAATTTCAAATATTCAAAACCTTGAATCTGGTGAAAGTTATTTTAAATTAGAAAATTTTTTCACCGCTTTTTTCTGGGGAATAGGATTGATTCTTCATGCGTTATCCATATTTTTACCAACTTGGTTTTTGGGTAATAATTGGGAAGAAAAGAAAATCCAAGAATTAATGGGTAAAGAGGAAAATAATAAATGGGAATAATTATATCATTTTATAAGATATTTTCATTAATTATTACAGACTAAAGATTAAAAAATGACTACAATTATTATCGAAGACGAAAAGCCAGCAGCAAGATTATTGCAAAGAAAATTGGAGAAGATAGATGTAAAAGTCGATATTATGTTGCATTCCGTCGAAGAATCCATTGCATGGTTTTCTACAAACAAACATCCAGATCTAATATTTTTAGACATACAATTATCTGATGGATTATCATTTGAAATTTTTGAAAAAGTAGCAATAAAATCTGCTATAATTTTCACTACCGCCTACGATGAATATGCGCTTCGAGCTTTCAAATTAAACTCTATCGACTATCTTTTAAAACCCATTGATGAAGATGATTTAGAAATTGCAGTTTCCAAATTTAAAACCAATTTACCAAAATATGAAACAGCCTTGCAATTGGATTTTGAACAAATCAAAATGATGCTTCAAAATCCATTTGAAAAAAACTTTAAAACAAGGTTCACTGTCAAAATAGGGCAGCAACTCAAAGTGATTTTAACAGAGGAAATTGAATGTTTTTTTAGTGAAAATAAAGGAACATATATTCATACTTTAGACAATAGAAATTACCTCATTGATTCAACATTGGAAATTTTGGAGCAAGATTTAGATTCCAAAAACTTCTTTAGAATTAGTCGAAAATTCATTATTCCTTTGAAATCAATCAAAGAAATAGTAATGTATTCTAACTCAAGATTGAAAGTTATTTTGCCTACTTACAAAGAAGATGAAGTTATAGTAAGTCGTGAAAAAGTGCAAGAATTTAAAAATTGGATAGGTTAAAAAAATAGCTAAACTATTAAATCAATTAAATTTATTTATTATGATGATTTACAGTTTATTAAATATTAACAATAGATTTTATCGATGATTGATTTTTATGCTTTAAACAACGTTTTTCGTATGCCAATGAGAACAAATATAAGCAAAGTATACACAATAAAAAACGGTACAATATATTCAATTAAATTCAGCGGAATCATAACTGCAATTATCAACAATTGAAAACCCAATCCATAAATTGATAGCAAAGTCATAAACCAATTTGGAAAGGTTTTTACTTTGTATGCATCTGAATCTAAAAAGTGTATAGCTTTATCAAAAACGCCATATACCAAGGTGTAAATTTTGAACAAAATATCGACAGATTTTTGACTTTCTCCTGGTAATGCTTTGGGCGATTTGTATTCAAAAATTTTACTCGTAGAATCGCCACCAACAGATTTATTTCTTAAAATCACATAATAGTAATTGTACAAAGTACCTTGTAATTGAATACCAATAAATGCCAAAATAGTGAACCAAATTGTAGTTTTTGAAACATAGCAAATGGTCATAAAAAACATAAAATTCAACACAATATCAAACACACTATCCAAATATCTTCCAGTGTAAGAGGGCTTATTTTTAAGTCTGGCCAACTCGCCATCTGCAGCATCAATAATTGATTTTAAAATGATAAAAAAACTTGCTGAAAAATAGTTTCCGTTTAACAGACAGACAATTGCAATCAAACCAGAAATACCAAAAGCCAAGGTAACATGAATAGGAGTGAAGCTAGTACTTTTTAAAGAATTGGCAATTAGCTTTCCAAAGGGTCTTCCATAATCTGATAAATCTATAAATTTATCTTGAGCGCTTAGTTTTGACATTGATACAAAAACAAAGTATATGACAATATAGTCGAGGAGTGCAAAAGTAATATAATTTTACAATTATTTTACATTGAAATTATATTTTTTGTTTATATATTTGTAATTATGATTAAACAAATTGCGAAGTCAAATTTGAAAACTTAAATTCTATGGCAAAATCTTCTCTAAAAATTATCGATGCGTTACGCAAAACTGCTTTCCAACTTGAATCAGGAAATAGATACGAATGGGGACACATGGGAAGTTGCAATTGTGGAAATTTAGCACAAACAATTACGTCTTTTTCAAGAGCAGAAATTCAAAAATATGCTATAGAAAAGCGTGGCGATTGGTCTGAGCAACTTATAGATTACTGTCCGACATCTGGTTATCCAATGGATATGATTATCGAAAAAATGATTGATTTTGGGTTTTCTCGTCAAGATTTACATCATTTGGAATGGCTTTCGGATTCAAATATTTTGAATAGAATAGGTGTAGGTTTTTTAAATAGAAATTTAAAATCGGATACTATTTTATATATGAAATCGTGGGCAAATCTACTTGAAGATGAATTGATAGATCAAATAAAATTGCCGAATTTTTATAAAACTGAAGATACTTTGGAATTAGTTTAGAATTTTCCTTGTTTCAATTATCAAGAAAAATTGAATACCAAACAACAAAGTGGCAATAACCAAATGTATGGGTTGCGTTCCAATAGGAAAATGCAAATAATACATGGCCACTCCAGATGCAATTTCAATGATTATTAATGCCATTATCCAGTTAATTTTATTAAAACCCAATTGCATTTTTCTATTTCTTAAAAACAAAAAAGCGTTTAATGCAAGTATCAGTATCGAAAAACTACGGTGAATATAGAAATTGATGCTTGGATTTTCTAAAACCAAACTCATTTGTTGATAGCCTAAGATTTTGACTTGTTCGTCAACATATTGCCTAACTTGAGTGCCTAAAACAATTTGAATAAATGTTAGAATTAAAGTGGCAATCAGTACGTTTTTGAATATTTTGTCTACTTTGAAATTATAAGTTTTTGGATTTACTTGACTTATTATGTACAGCAGAAGACTCACGATTAATAATGCAACCATCATGTGAAGGGTTATTCTTACTGGATTTAAAACAGAGTATACCACAGTTGCACCAAGCCAACCTTGAAAACCCATTAGAATTACAGATAACCATGAAAATAATGTAATTTTTTTATTTTCATTCCAATAGGTAAAAGATAAAATTGCCATCAAGAATACTACCAAACCTGCCAAAGCACCAACAAGACGATTAATGTATTCGATCCAAGTTTTTGTAGCATCAAATTCGGCGTAGTTATGTTTCGTAAAAGCTTCAAATTGATCTTGATTGAAAGAACTACCAGAAGTGAAATCTGCTTTGGCAACCAGTAGTTTTTCATCTACGATGATAACCTGTCCTTTTTCAAAATCTCGATTTGGTGACCAAAGCAATTTGGCCTTTTCTGTTGGTGGAATGTAATATCCAAAACATTTTGGCCAATCTGGACAACCCATTCCAGAGCCAGTCATGCGCACCAGTGCTCCAGCAACAATTACTAAATAAACTAAAATTAGGGCTGTTTTTGCAGCAGTTTTGAAATATTTTTTCATTTTATTGTTAAGTTTCAAAGTTTCAAAGTTTCAAAGTTTCAAAGTTTCAAAGTTTCGGAGTTAAAAAAATTTATTAAATTGAATCTTTAATTTTCTTTATAAAAGAAGACAACATTCTTTCAATTTCTCGACTTTCTTCGTAGATTTTGTCAAAATCATTTTCCGAAATATATTTTAAATTAAACGCAATTTCAATTTGAGTTTGAAATTCAAATAATGAACCTAATGAAATTTTTAGAAATCGATGATAATCCTTATTAGTTCCACGTCCGTAACCTTCAGAAATATTACTAGGTATTGAAATCGCACATCGTCTAATTTGAGATGTTAGGCCAAATAATTCTTCCTTTGGGAAATTTGAAGTTATGATGTAACAATTAGTAACGATCACCATTGATTTTTGCCAAATTAATAAATCTCTAAATGTTTTCATATTCTTTATAATTTTTGAGTTTCAAAGTTTCAAATTTTTTGAGTTTAAAAGTTTAAAAGTTTATGATTTTCAAAGCTTTAATATTTTTAGAATTGGAAACCTATCCAATTACAAAGTGGTTTGTTATTACATTTAAAGCTTTGTCACTTTGCAACTTTGTCACTTTGCAACTTTTTTCAATCCCAACTTTTTCCCTCTTTGCAAAATAAAATCATACGCAGCATCATATTCATTTAAAATTTCACCTTCTAATATTGCCTCTTTAACCGCTTCTTTCAAAATGCCAATTTCCTTACTTGGTTTCAAATTGAAAATTTCCATAATTTGTTCACCAGTTATAGGAGGTTGAAAATTTCTAACCGAATCACGCTGTTCCACTTCAACTATTTTCTGACGAACAATATTGAAATTGTTGTGGTATTTTTTGAATTTATTTGGGTTTTTGGTTGTAATGTCGGCTTCGCACAATGTCATTAAATTTTCCACATCTTCACCAGCATCAAAAACTAAACGACGAACTGCAGAATCTGTTACAATATCTTCAGATAAAACAATGGGACGCGAACTCATCATGACCATTTTCTGTACAAATTTCAGCTTATTATTTAACGGCATGTGCAAACGTTCAAATATTTTTTTTGCCATTTTTCCACCCAAAAATTCATGTCCATGAAAAGTCCAACCTTGTTTTTTATTGAATCGTTTGGTTGGTGCTTTTCCAATATCATGCAGTAATGCAGACCAACGAAGCCAAACATCATCAGTATTTGGACAAATATTATCGACTACTTCCAGCGTGTGATAAAAGTTATTTTTGTGGGTATAACCTTCAATTTCTTCTACATTATTTAAGGCAGTCAATTCAGGTAAAATAATATCCAGAAGTCCAGTTTTAAAAAGTAATAAAAATCCAATGGAAGGTTTTCCTGTAGATAAAATTTTGTTTAACTCATCCACAATTCTTTCACCAGAAATTATTTTAATTCTCTCGGCATTTTTTGTAATCGAGTTTAATGAATTCTCTTCAATGATAAAACCCAATTGTGTTGCAAATCGTATGCCGCGAAGCATTCTCAATGGATCATCAGAAAAAGTAATATCCGGATTAAGCGGTGTTTTTATAATTTTATTCTCCAAATCTATCAAACCGTCAAAAGGATCAATTAATTCTCCATAATTGGATTGATTTAATGAAATAGCCAATGCATTGATGGTAAAATCACGACGATTCTGATCATCTTCCAGTGTTCCATTTTCGACCACAGGGTTTCGAGATTCAAAATGATAAGATTCTTTTCGGGCGCCAACAAACTCAATTTCGGTACCTTCAAAATGAAGCATGGCTGTACCGTATGTTTTAAAAACTTGCACTTTTGGTTTTTGAGAAAGCAATGATGAAACTTTCAAAGCCAATTCAATTCCTGAGCCTACGGCTACAATATCGATATCTTTTTTAAAGTCTCTTTCGAGAATTAAATCACGCACGAAACCGCCAATAACATAGCTTTCCACATTAAGTTCTTGGGAAGCTTTTGAAATAATTTCGAAAATTTTGTTGTTTAAGGAAGAGTTATAGTTCATTTTTTACCGCGAATTCGCTAATTATTTTTTTGAATCAACTATGCGTTTATATTCTAGTGATACTAAATTGAAATTAACTAAAAGAGCCAATTTATTACCAGAAATTTTTAAGTAGTTCAAACATTCATTATAATGACTTGCATTGAAACAATCCACAGTTTTAACTTCAAGAATAATTTTATTATCGATTATAAAATCAGCATAAAATTTATGCTTAAGAATTGAGTTTTTATATTTTACACTGTACTCCTTTTCTCGTTCATATATTATGTCATTTTCATTGAACTCAAATTCCAATGCATCTTTGTACACTATTTCAGAAAAACCTTTGCCTAAATTTTTATGAACTTCATATAATATTCCAACAATTTTATAGCATTCTTCCTTATAAATTAATTCTTCCATATTCAAAATAAAATTTGCGAATTAGCGGTGAAAAAACTATTTTCTAATAATAGTTACCTGATTGTCACTTGTTAATTTTATAATTGTAGATGGTTTTCCGCCAATTTTATCTTGATACAAATTTACAATATAGTCTACACCTTTTAAAATTTCTGGACTAATATCTTTAAAAGCAATTGGCGTAGGTTGTCCTGAAATATTGGCTGATGTCGAAACCAAAGGTTTTTTCATTCGTTCCAAAAGTTTGAAACAAAATGGTTCCTTTACAATTCTGATGCCCAATGTTTTGTCTGAAGCAATCAAATTTGGAGCCACATTTCTAGGATTGTCCAGAATTAAAGTGGTTGGTTTTTCGGATATGTCCATAATTTGCCAAGCCACTTCTGGAATATCTTTGAAGACATTGTACATCATTTTTTCGCCGTTCATAAGGCAAATCATGCTTTTGCTTTCTTCTCGTTGTTTGAGTTTGTAAATTTTTGCTACGGCATCTGGATTTGTAGCATCGCAGCCAATTCCCCAAACGGTATCTGTTGGATACAGTATAATGCCACCATTTTTAATGATTTCGTATGCGTTTATGATTTCGGTGTTCATTATTAAAATTTTCCTGGATTGTTTAGAATATTTTTTACATATTGAAAATCTTTATCTAATAATGATTCTCTTGAAACTGTAAAATTTAAATGTTGACGTTTACTCCAAAAATATTTTTTTTCATATATTGTAATATCATTAAAGGCAAAATCTATTTGCTCTGTATTTAATTTTTTTGAAGTTAAAAGATGAAGACTTCCATTTTTTGAATAATAATTTTTATTGAATTTTTCGGCAATTATTTCCATAGCTTTTTTGCTATAAAAGGCAATATGTTGTCCAGTTTCCTGAGTAATGTACCACCAGTTTTCAATTTCTTGATTGTTTTCAGGAGATATTTCTGTTGAAAAAATTACGTTGTCAGAATAATTGAAAATTTTTTCAATTTCTTCCAATGGATTATTAAAATGTTCAAAAACTTCAAATGCTGTTACCACATCAAACTTTTTTGTATTAATATCATTAATATCAAAGTGATTCGCAAAAAGATTCTCACAATAATCATCTTGTCTGTAGAAATCGAATCCTAAATCACGCATTAATCTAACAAATAGCCCATATCCTCCAGCATAATCTAAGAAATTTTTTGATTCAGGAAAACAAGAATCAATTATTTTTTTTATTTCATTACTGAAATAAAAATTTCTTTTTGGAAGTCCTATATCAAGTGAAGTAATTGCTTGGTTATACGCTTCTTTTAGCCATATAGGTTCGTCAGTTTGAACAAATGAACATTGAGAGCATCTATAATATGACGAGTTGTATTTTTGAAGAACAATCTTTTCAAAAATTTTTTCAGATATTGAATTACAAATTTTGCATTGAGCCATTTTAAAAGAGTTTTTTTATTTTGTTCAGCACGAAATTACTTTATTTTGACAAATAAAATTAACTTTGCACTTATTTTATTTAAAAATCAAAATAGTATTAAATGAAAATTATTCTAGATCCACAAATTTTTAACGCTCAAAAGTTCGGCGGTATTTCTAGATATTATTCTGAAATTTACAATCATCTATCAAATACAGAAGGAATAAAAATTAATTTACCACTAAGTTATAGCGAAAATTTACACATAAAAAAAACTGTTTGTAGAATCCATTGGTTTTATAATTTTCTTATTTCTATTAATTTTTTTAAAAATAAAATAATAAGAAAATTAAAAAGGAGAGATTCAAAATTGGTAATAAAGACATTATTAAATAAGAATTATGACCTTTTAATTCCATCTTATTATGATCCTTATTTTGTTGAATATATTGGTGATAAGCCTTTTGTATTAACAATTTATGATATGATTCATGAAATATTTCCAGAATATTTCACAAACGATTTAATTACCGTAAAATTTAAAAAAGAACTTATTGAAAAGGCAAAAATAATTATTGCTATTTCAGAAAGCACAAAGCGAGATATATTGAAAATATATCCTTATATTAATGGGTCAAAAATTGAAATTGTCTATTTATCACATAGTATTAAAATAGATGAAAAAGTAAATATTTCTTTGCCAGATAAATACATTCTTTTTGTAGGAAATAGAAGTATTTATAAAAACTTTATTTTTTTTTTAAAATCTGTTGCCCCAATATTAATTAATGACTCCAGTTTGTACATAGTTTGTGCTGGTGGAGATAAATTTAATGATGAAGAAATTAAGCTGATAGAGGATTTGAATATCATAAGTCAAATAATTCAACAAAATTTTGAAGATTATGAACTGGCGTCTTATTATTCAAATGCAAGATGTTTTGTTTTTCCTTCAGAATATGAAGGTTTTGGAATACCAGTTTTAGAATCAATGGCCTGTGGTTGTCCAGTAATTTTAGCAAATCATAGCTCATTTCCAGAAGTAGCTGGGAATGCAGGAATTTATTTTGAATTGAATAATGGGGCTGATTTGAGAAGTAAAATCGAGAATTTATTAGAAGTTGAAGAATTAAGAAGTAAATATATTGACAAAGGTTTTGAACAGGTTAAAAAATTCAGCTGGGAAAAAACTACCAAAGAGTGTTTAAAAGTATATAGAAAAGCTATAATATAATGATAAAAAAAACAGCAATTATTTCAGGTATTACAGGGCAAGATGGTGCTTATTTGGCTGAACTACTGTTAAATAAAGGTTATAAAGTAGTTGGTTTAACCCGTTTAAATTATACATCCGATTTTTCTGGACTCAATTATTTAGGGATTCAAGATAAAATTTTAATTTATCAATGTGATTTACTAAATATTGAACAGATCATTCAATTATTTGAAGAACATCAACCTATTGAGTTTTATAATTTAGCAGCTCAGAGTTCAGTTTATCAATCTTTTGTAAATCCCGTGGCTACTTTTCAGTTTAATACAATTAGTGTTTTTAACTTATTGGAAGTTATAAAAAAACTAAATAAAGATATCAGATTTTATCAAGCCAGTAGTAGTGAAATGTATGGGCGTGTGAATAATTTGCCTATATCAGAAAATAGTATTTTGCATCCCTTAAGTCCTTATGCAATATCCAAAGCTTCAGCTCATTTTACTTGCATTTATTATAGAGAAAGTTATAATATGCATGTAAGTTGTGGGATATTGTTTAATCATGAATCTTATTTGAGGCAAAACACTTTTTTTGTAAAAAAAATTATTATAGAAAGTATCAAAATTAGTAAAGGACAGCAAAAATTACTTTATGTTGGAAATATTGATATTAAAAGAGACTTTGGTTATGCTCCAAAATATGTAGAAGCTATGTATTTAATGTTGCAACAAGAAAAAGCAACAGATTATTTAATTTGTTCTGGCAAATCGATAACTTTACGAGAAATTATTTATTATATTTTTAAAAAATTAAATATATCTAAAACTGCCTGTAAAGTTAGTAATGAATTCTACAGACCGTCAGAAATTGAAGATATGTTCGGTAATAACTCAAAAGCCAAATTAGAATTAAATTGGCAATATGATTTAACTGTTTTTGAAACATTAGATTTATTGCTGGAAGAAGAATTAAGAAATGACAAATAATAAAATACATAATCAATGAAAGTAGCATTGGTAACAGGAGTTACAGGACAAGATGGCGCATATTTATCTGAATTATTATTATCAAAAGGATACATGGTTCATGGTGTAAAAAGAAGAAGTTCATTGTTTAATACGCAAAGGATAGATCATATATATGAAGACCCACATATCGAAAACCAACATTTTAAATTGCATTATGGAGATTTAAGCGACTCTACCAATTTAATTCGTATTATTCAAGAAACACAACCTGATGAAATTTATAATTTGGGTGCTATGAGTCACGTGAAAGTAAGTTTTGATATTCCTGAATATACTGCAAATGCAGACGGTATAGGTACTTTGAGGATTCTTGACGCAGTTAGACTATTAGGTTTAACTAAGAAAACCAGAATTTATCAAGCTTCAACCTCAGAACTATATGGACTAGTACAAGAGGTTCCTCAAAAAGAAACAACACCATTTTATCCTCGTTCTCCTTATGCTGTTGCAAAAATGTACGCTTACTGGATTACCGTAAACTATAGAGAAGCATACAATATGTTTGCCTGCAATGGAATTTTATTTAATCATGAAAGTCCTTTGAGAGGCGAAACATTTGTAACTAGAAAAATAACTAGAGGAGTTGCTCAAATGGCTTTGGGAATAGAAGATATTTTGTATATGGGAAATATTGATTCGCAAAGAGATTGGGGTCATGCAAAAGATTATGTAGAAGCCATGTGGTTAATTTTACAACAAGATGAACCAGAGGATTTTGTAATTTCGACTGGAGTTACAACTACTGTTCGAGAATTTATCAGAATGTCATTTAGAGAGGTAGGAGTGGAGTTAGACTTTAAAGGAAATGGAGTAGATGAGATAGCTACAGTGATTTCTAGTTCAAATACTAATTATGCATTCAAAATTAGTCAAGTTGTTGTGCGAATTGATCCAACTTATTTCAGACCAACTGAGGTAGAGCTACTTATAGGTGATAATACAAAGGCGAGAACAAAATTAGGATGGAAACCAAAATATACTTTAGAAATGCTGGTTAATGAAATGATGCAAGCCGATTTAGAGATTTTTAAAAAACAAAAATACCTAAAAAATTATATATCATAGTTATTTAAAATATGCAATTTAATTCAGAAATATATTTTGCAGGTCATCGAGGCATGGTGGAAATTGTCATTGTTAAAGATTTGCTCAATAAAGGATTTAATAATATAATAACAAGAACCTTAAGCGAATTAAATCTTATTAATCAAAACGATGTGTCTGATTTTTTGAGTCCGAAAAACCAGAATATGTTTTTCTAGCCGCAGTAAAACTAGGAGGAATTATTGCTAACAATACCAACAGAGTCGATTTTTTATATAAACATTATGATTCAAAGTAATGTTATTCATCAAAGTTAAAAATCTGGTGTAAAAAATTACTTTTTATGGGTTCTACATATATTTATCCAAAACCAGCACCACAACCATTAAAAGAGGAATATCTTTTGACAGGATTATTAGAAGAAATTAATGAGCCTTATGCAATTCCTAAGATTTCTGGTGTAAAAATGTGTGATGCTATCGTGAGTAATATGGTTGTAACTTTATATCTTTAATGCCAACAAATTTGTATGGATTTTGTGATGATTATGATTTGCAAAACTTTAATGTTCTTCTGCGCTGCTAAGGAAATTTCATGAAGTTAAAGAAGATATAGTACATCAAGAAATATTTCAATAACTATTTTAAATAATAAATTTTAATGCCAAAAGTTTCTATTATTACTATAAATTACAATGATCAAAAAGGTCTTGTCAAAACAATTGAAAGTGTCATTAATCAAACTCATTTGGATTTTGAATACATTATTATAGATGGAAATAGTTCCGATGGAAGCAAGGAGATTATACAAAAATATAAAAATAAAATTACCTATTCTATAAGCGAACCCGATTCTGGAATCTATAATGCAATGAACAAAGGCATTAAAGTTGCAAAGGGAGATTATTTGCTTTTTTTAAATAGTGGAGATCAATTCATTGATGAAAAAGTAATTGAAAAAATTATACCTCAATTGAATAATGAAATAAGCATTTATTATGGGAATTTGGTATACAGTTCAAACGGAATTCCAAAAATGTTAAACATTCCACCAAGTGAATTGTCATTTTCCTATTTTCTTGATTATTCGTTGCCCCACCCAGCCAGTTTTATAAAAAGAGAATTGTTTTTTAAGTATTTTACCTATAATGAATCGTTAAAAATCATTTCAGATTGGGAATTTTTCATTTATACTATATGCAAAATGAATGAACCCTACAAACATATAGATATTGTAATTGCAGATTTTGATGATGGTGGAATTTCTAGTTTAAAGGAAAACAATCAATCGTTAATAAACGAAAGAAATCAAGTATTAAAATCACACTTTCCTTTATTTCAAGATGAGATAAAATTGATAGAAGAAATTAAATCAAAAAAATTCTCTCAATATAAATGTATTATGGATTCTAGATTTAGAAGAAAAGTTCTTAAAAGAGTCGTGAAATTATTATTAATTTTTAAAACTGAAGAAGTTTCGAAGTTTTCTGAATATTATCAAAAAATAAATTAATTTATTTCCTTATATATTTTTTTAAACCATAAAATAATTTTTTGTACCAAATAGAATAATATTTCCCCTTATATTTTTGAAAGTGTTTAAGATTATCATAACAATAATATAAAGATATCAAATCCATCTTGTAATTTGAATAAAATTCGTAATGTTTATAATAAATGTATGCTCTGGATTTTTCCGCATTTGAATTAATATCCATATTGTCACTTAAAGAACTTTTATTTAATCTTTTTCTGTAATAAAATAAAATTTCAGGAATCTTGTAAACGCCTCCATAATCTTTTACAATACGAATCCACAATTCCCAATCTTCTGTAAAACTTAAATGTTCATCAAAGCCGCCTAATTCGTTAAAAACACTAGTTTTTATCATAGCAAAAATAGGAATGCAGTTATAAAATAAAAAATGGGGTAATTTAAATTCATCTAATTCCCATTTACCCTTTTCTGCATCAAATAATTCTACTTCACTATAAACGATATTTAATGTGTTATTTTTTTCATAAACAACCAAACACTTAGCTATATAGTTAGGATTAATCAAATCATCGGCATCAATAAAAACTAGATACATTCCAGTTGCTATTTTGGCACCATTATTTCTAGCTTTCGATGGTCCTTGATTTTCTTGATCAATAAAAATAATTTTTTCGTTAGTATTTTTGGAAATAAAATCTTCAATTACGTTTTTACTATAATCTTTAGAACCATCATTTACTACAATAAGTTCAATGTTTTGATGTGTTTGTTGTAATATCGATTCTAGGGTTTCTATTATTGTATCTTGGTTGTTATAACATGGAACAATTATTGAAACTGTATTTAATGTAATCATTTTATAAATTTTATTTAGAGTATTGATTAGCAATAATATCCTGAAAAATTAGATGTATTTTTTTTTAATTGTCTTTCATTTCTAAATTTATCCTTTAATTCTAAAATTATTGATGAAAATGGATTTATTTTCCTCATTTTTTTGCGAGTATTTTTATAAATTTGTTGTACTTCTATTAAGTTTTTTTTAAAAATACTATTTGACAGATTATGATTTTCAAATCTAAATTTGTTTTTATCATTGGCAACACAAAGCTTATTTAATTTATGTTTTAATTTTTCAAACGTTAGGTTTTCATCGTCTAAATTAAAATAATCTATAAGATTTATTTTTGTATCTTCTGTTTTATCTAAAAAAGTGCCTCCTAATTGTTGATTTTTATGTATTCGATAACTAAAAAGTTTTTCATTTATGAGTTTAAAATTATTTCCTTTAGCTGAATTTAATGCAATCCATTCGTCATGATACAAATCATCAATTTGTGGGATTGGTAAAATTTCTTTTACAATACTTTTTCTAAATGCCATAGAAGCGCCAGTGGCTATATTTGAAATTTGGATTATCAGATTGTAATCTACATTATAATTTTTATCTTCTAAAAATTTTGGTGCATCCCAAACTGCATATTTTTCGTGAATTACACTATTTTCGTCAATACAATATCCGTTTGATGCAAGTACATTTATGTTCGGATGATTTTTAAAATAGTTTGCAAAAACTGCTACTTTGTTTTCTGCCCAAATATCGTCTTGATCCGATAAAAAAATTATTTCTCCTGAGCATAATGAAATTGCTTTTTCAAAATTTTTCACGGTTTTCAAATTCACATCATTTTTAATAATTTTAAATAAACCTGGATTTATAGAGGAATATTTTTCTAGAATATTTATAGTGTTATCATGTGAACAATCATCGCAAACAATTATCTCATCAACGGGCAAAGTTTGGATTAATATGGAATCAATTTGCTGATTTATATATTTTTCTCCATTATATGTACAAAGTGCAACAGATATTTTCATGATAATTTATTATTTAATGAATAAATAATGGAATTGAATTATCTTTCTCTAAAACATATTTTATCCAATTTGTAAAACTATATTTAGCTTTAATTTCCTGATTAACTTCTTGATAGTTAGTATTTAGAAAATCATCTAGATTCATTTTATCATCTTCTATAATATGAATATTATTTTTATTGTAAAAATCATATTCACTCACAATGCGATTTGATGTTATTAATTTTTTTTCATATCCGAGTGCTTCAAAAGTTCTGAATGATAAACCTTTATGCAAATTTTCATGATGCAAATCTATTAAAATTTTGCAATTAGCAACCATTTTTAAATTTTCATAATAATTTAGTGGATCATGAACAATTTTAATATAGCTGTAACTACTTAAATCTATTTTTGGTTTTCCACAAATTATAATATTCAGTTTTAGATTTTTAGATTTTAGATGTTCACAAATTTGAATTAACTTATTAATTCGTGCATCATAACTTCCAATATAGTAAACGTCAAATTCAGGTTTTTTGTTTGCAAATAACAATGTATAACAATCAAAATAAAAATTGTTTATTGGATAAGTTTTATTTTCATAATTTAAATCTTTCTTATCAAAAACATAAAATTTGTTAAAAAGATTGAGTGATTTGTATATATCGGGAAAACGTGATAAGCCATCCCATTGATACGAATAATTTTTTGAAGATTTCTCAACAATTGCTTTTAAAACTTTATCATTAAATAAATCAGCTCTAATGGTTAAACTATAGTCACAATTTGGAATAAGCTTTAAGTAATTTAAATTATTTTTTAATTCATATTTCTTAAACAATTTTTTTTTGAAACTCTTATCTTTCAAAATTGTTTTTCTAAATAAATTATGTAAACGGTCATAAAAGTTTTTATATTTTAAATCTTTATCTATATTACAAATTAAAAAAACTTCAAAATTTAAAAATTTTAGGTTATCAACAAAGCACTCATATATTTTCATATCTTGAGTTATTGCGAGTATAATTTTTTCTTTAACTGTTGATGAATTCATTTATATTTTTAATTAATTTTTAAGTTGTCTTTTCTTTAATATTTTATCGGTTATATTTAGAAGGAATGATGAAATTTTGTATTTTTTCATCATTGTATTTTTTGTGTTTATATAACAAATTTCAATCTGTTCAATATTTTTTAAAAAATAGGGCTGATTATTTTTAATATGATAACTCATTTGAATATTTCTCTTGTATGAAAAACTTAATTTTTTTAATCTTTTTTTTAAGCTTTCAAAAGAAATATTTCCATTGTTGAAGTTAAAAATTTCACTTAAAAGTGTTTTGGTTTTATTGTTTTTTTTATAAAAAACACCTCCAACCTGCTGATTATTATGAATTCTATATGAAAAATATTTGTGGTTTAATAATTCAAATTTGTTTTTTTGTGCAGCAATAATGGCAATCCATTCATCATGATGAAAATTTTTCATAATAGGAAATGGCATTACTTCGGCTATTATTTCTTTTCTAAAAGCCATAGAAGCTCCTGTCGCAATATTCTCAATATGAGTGATTAATTTAAAATAATCTACATTAACGTTTTCATGTCTGAGAAATTCTGGAACATCCCAAAGTGCATATTTTTCAATGACTTCGCTTTTTTCATTTATACAATATCCATTGGAAGCTAAAACTTCAATGTTAGGGTTTTTATTAAAATAATCAATATAATCTGCTACTTTTTCTTTGACCCAAATGTCATCTTGATCAGATAAAAAAATAACATCACCTTTACAAATTTGAATTGCTTTTTCAAAGTTTTTTACGCTTCTTAAATTTTCTTGATTTTGATAAATTTTAAAAATATTCGGGTTATTTTTAGAATATTGATCTAGTATTTCGATAGTTTTATCGCTAGAACCATCGTCGCACACTACTATTTCATCAACTTTTAGTGTTTGGTTTAATATTGAATTTATTTGTTCATAAATAAATTTTTCACCATTGTAAGTACATAATGCTACAGATATTTTCATTTTTTTAAATTAAAAACACGATCAACCCAATTGTCTAAAGTATAAATATAATAAATATCATCAGGAATTGCTTGGTATTCTGTTTGAAAAAATGTTTTTTCTATGTTGTAATTTTCATTATCAATAACCAAAATGTTATTTGGATTATAAAAATTATAATCTATAATAGTTTTATTATTTGTAATTAATTTTTTCTGAAAAGCCATGGCTTCAAAAACTCTAAAACTAAGTCCAGTTTGGTTTTCTCTTACTAAATCTAGAACTACTTGAGTTTCATTGTAAAGTTCTTTTGAATCGTTTTGATTTATCCTTTTTCTTCGTAATTCAATATTATCAATGGCTTGAGAAAATTTATTTTTCAATTTATGCAAGGTGGTTTTTTTTCCAACTATGATAAATCTGAAGCTTACCCCAATTTTTTCAAAAACGTCTTTTAACTTAACAACAGTTTCCAGGCGGTTATCGAAAGAAGCAATGTACAAAACTTGATTTTTAATGTTTTCTTTTTTTGCTAGTGTTTGTTTTTCTAAATAGTTGTAATTGTTTATTTTTTTGAAACCATATTTTTTTACATCATCTTTATCAAAAGAATATATTTCATCAAAAACACCATTAAAAAGGTGTTGAACTGGGCATCTATCTACACTATCATACAAATAAGTGATGTATTTTTTTGTAAATTTTTTGATTTCCAAATGACAATCCAAATCAATCACTTCTGGATTTATAACCAGAATTTGGTCTTGAAATCCTTTTAATTTCAACATATCTAAAATATGTTCTTGGCGCTTTTGGATTTTGGGATTTTTGCCTAAAAATATTTTACTAAAACTATTTTTTATTCTACTTGCAAGGTTTTTATGTTTGAATCCACCAATTTTTATGTGAAAAGCATCAACACCTTTTTCGTTAAGTTTATCAACGATATGTTTATCGTAGTTCCAATGATCGAAACTTATCAAACAAATTTTTTGAGTCATTTTGATTATTGATTATGATTATTTTTCAAAGATACATAAGTTTGGTAAACGCTCAAAGTTTGCAAATAGCAAAGTATAATGCCACTTTTACCATCCAAAATTCCCAGTCGTAAAATGTATGTTTTGAAAAATTTGAATATTGTTTTGATATAATGTGTAAGGATGCTATATTTTTTACCTTTTAAAAATAATTCTTTGCCTTTTAAAACACCATAGCTAATCATTTTTTTTCTATAAGATTCATATTCATCATAAGAATAATGAATGAGTGTGTTTTTTAAAATTCCAATACTTCCGTTTACTTCAAGCGTTTCGTGTACCAATTTATCAGCAACATAATGGGCTTTGTCTTTTTTAAATAACCTGAAATTTTTGTCGGTTTGAGTGCCAGAAAAATGAATAGGTTTCTTTTTGAAATAAAATTTTCTTAAAAATAAATAAGCATCTTTGGTTTCTAGTTTATTCAATTCTTGAATAATTTCAGACTTCAACTTTGGTGTAATTCTTTCATCTGCATCCAAAAAAAGTACCCAGTTATAGCTTGCATTTTGCAGGGCAACATTTCTTTGTGAGGTAAAATCTAAAAACTTATTTTGTACAACTCGTACTTTTGGATAATTTTTTAATAATTCGATTGTTTTATCCGTACTAAAAGAATCGACAATAACAATTTCATCTACAAAATCTAAACATTCAATAACTTCTTGAATATTTTTTTCTTCGTTGAAAGTAATGACTAAGCCAGTTATTTTTATTAAATTTTTTTCTTGCATTCCAGCTTATTTAACACGTTTGTAATTTTTATAAGCAAATAATCGAACACCTGTAAATTGTTCAAACATGCCTAAAAATTTTCTTCTAAAATCCAATCGATTACTCAAATCTCTTGGATCAAACGTAAATTTCCAATTGATTCTTTCCACTCTTTCTTGAAAAACCTTCGGGTGTGTATCGTCAAATTTGACTAATCTTTCTGCATTTCCATAATCGAAAACGAAATCTTCATTGTATGTATTTTCTATCCATTCATCATCGCTACTGTAAAACTGCCCTGTATTTTTTATTTTAGTTTTCAATCCATTTGGTGCTTTTACCCAACCATAATGATACATAAAAGCATCAATTAATTTCACTTTCAATTTATGACCGTTAAATCTAAAACCTTGTGCATCACGGTAAGATTGCATTCCTTTTATATTTCTAATAATTCGAATTTCTCGGTGATACCAACGTCTGGAATGCGCATAAAAATCGTAGGATCCATAAAAATGCTTGTATTTAAAAAGTAAACCTTCAATTTTTTTGTTTGGCAGACAAATTTCCATTTCTTTTTTTATCGTATCCAAATATTTTTCATGTACACATTCATCACCTTGAATATAAAATGCCCAATCCATATCTGGGCTTATAGCTGCAAAAGCTTTATCTGTTTCTAGTGCAAAAGTTTTTCCGCCTTCACGAACAGTATCGTCCCAAATGGTTTGAATAATTTTTATTTTGGGCGATTTTATACTTTCAATCAAAGCCAAAGTATCATCATTTGAATTGCCATGAGCTACAATAAACTCATCGCAAATGGGTAAAATAGATTCAATAGCTTCTACAATCGAATAATCATTTTGAACTGCGTTTCTAATAAATGTAAAACCTGCAACCTTCATATTTTAAAGAGATTTATACAAAGCCATTACTTCATGAGCAATGGTTTTATCATTAAATTTTTGAACAAAATTATAACCTTTTTCGGCAATTTCCATTCTCAGTTTTTCATTTGTCAAGAGCAATTGAATTTTTTGCTGAATTTCGTCAATATTATTAGGATCTATATAAACAGAATCTGATCCGCCAGCTTCTGGAAAAACACCTGAATTCGTGGTTATTACTGGCGTTTTTGAATATAAAGCTTCAATAATGGGAATTCCAAATCCTTCAAATAAAGATGGATAAACAAAAATTGTTGCCAATTGATATAAAATTGCCAATTCTTTACTATTTAAACCTTTCAAGAATATAATTTTATCTTCTAGTTTATTTTCGGTAATATATTTTTTAATTTCTGCACTATATTTTGTTTCTCCGCCAATAATAATTAAATGAGTATTTAAATTTTTGATAGCTTTTACAACCGAAAAAATATTTTTTCTAGCTTCAATAGTTCCTACGTTTAAGATAAACTCTTTAGGAAGTTTAAATTTCTCAGCTACCATTTTCTTATCTGGATCAGAAAATGATTGTTTAAAAATATTTTGACAGCCTTGATAGATTACTTTTATTTTTGATGGTTCAATACTTAAAAACTCAATAATATCT
>NZ_JANLVD010000135.1:0-1733 GCF_031363805.1 Flavobacterium sp.
ACTTTATTTCTGCTAAATATTCTAAACAATCTAAATCCGTTTTGAACTTATCTGTAAATTCTAAAATACTTTGTCCTGTAAACTTTTCCATACTTTAAATATACGAAAAAATTATAAGTAATTATCAGAACACCTCAATAATTTTTAATAAAAATAGATATAAAATTCATGTGTTATTTTTTGTGGATTTTTTTTGCTTAAAAAGTAAAACTATCTTTGTATAAAATCTTTTTCTTTTGATCGTTAAAATCATTTCCAAAAAATACAGTGAGCAGTCCAAAATTGTCAATATTTCCAAAGCAATTCATGGCGATAATAAAATCCAGATTAAAGGATTAATTGGTTCGTCGCTTTCTTTTGTAGTGCAAGCATTGTTTGAAAAAAGCGAACATTCATTTCTGTTATTATGCAATGAAAAGGAAGAAGCCGCCTATGTTTTAAATGATTTGGAACAGCTGGTTGGCGATCAAGATGTGCTTTTTTATCCAAGTTCGTATCGCCGGCCGTATCAAATTGAAGACATAGATAATGCAAATGTTTTGCTTCGATCGGAAGTTTTAAATCGAATCAATTCTCGCCAGAAACCCGCCATTATTGTTTCGTATCCGGAAGCACTTTTCGAAAAAGTAGTCACTAAAAAAGAACTTGAAAAAAACACACTCAAAATTTCGGTTGGCGATCAGGTTTCTATCGATTTTATTAACGAAGTTTTATTCGAATACGAATTCAAACGAGTAGATTTTATAACCGAACCCGGCGAATTTTCTGTACGTGGTGGTATTCTTGATGTTTTTTCTTTTTCCAACGAAAATCCGTATCGAATTGAATTTTTTGGCAATGAAGTCGATAGCATTCGTACTTTCGATGTTGCCACACAGCTTTCTATCGAAAAGAAACAAAAAATTGCCATCATTCCCAACTTCGAAAATAAATTTTTACAAGAAAACAGAGAAAGTTTTCTGGAATACATTCATCCAAAAACAACTGTTTTTATTCAGAATACCGATTTATCACTTACCCAACTGGATAAATTATTTGGCAAAGCCGAAGAGACTTTCGAGAAGCTCAACAAAGACATCAAACATGCTTCGCCAGCACAATTATTTTTGAATCAGGCGGCATTTATCAAACAGGCTTTGAATTTTTGCGTGGTAGAATTGGCAACGAAACCTACATTTAAAACAAGTGAAACTTTCGAATTTCACATCAAACCACAACCATCATTCAACAAACAATTCGATTTGTTGTTGAATAATTTAAAAGACAATCACGACCATCAATATAAAAATTATTTGTTTTGTTCAAACGAGCAACAAGCCAAACGGTTTCATGATATATTCGAGAGTTTAGATGAACAAAATCATGAAACGATAACCAAGCAATACGAAACCATTGTTTTGCCATTGTTTCAAGGCTTTATTGACGAAGAAAATCAAATAGCATGCTATACCGACCATCAAATTTTTGAGCGTTATCATAAATTCTCCATCAAAAATGGCTATTCCAAAAAGCAAACCATTACTTTAAGAGAATTAACTTCAATGGTGGTTGGCGATTATGTCACGCACATTGACCACGGAATAGGAAAATTCGGAGGCCTGCAAAAAATTCAGGTTGAAGGCAAAACCCAGGAAGCCATAAAGCTGGTGTATGCTGATAATGACATTGTATATGTAAGCATTCATTCGCTACACAAAATCTCAAAATACAACGGAAAAGATGGCGCTCCGCCT
>NZ_JANLVD010000136.1:0-5460 GCF_031363805.1 Flavobacterium sp.
ACTTTATTTCTGCTAAATATTCTAAACAATCTAAATCCGTTTTGAACTTATCTGTAAATTCTAAAATACTTTGTCCTGTAAACTTTTCCATACTTTAAATATACGAAAAAATTATAAGTAATTATCAGAACACCTCAATAAATTTTTATAAAAATCATCGTTTTTTGATGGTAAAGAATTTATTTGATCTTCTGGATTTACAAATTTTTGAACGGCAGCCAATCGCACATAATCGCCTTTAATTTCGGTTACAATATGAACAAAATAGTAATTACTTCTTGTGAAAGTATCGCCGTTTGAAATTTCATTAACGCTAAAAATATAACTGCCAACTTGCAATTTGTGTTCTTTAGTTGTCATTAATTTTTGCCTTGTAAAAGGTTTGTAAACCAATTTATATAAAATAAAAATGGTTAGAATTAGAATACCTATTTTAAAAATTTGCTTTTTCATTTACATTTTGTGATTTTATTTCAATTTTCAAAGTATTTAAATTAACTGTTATTTTTTTATCGAGTCATTTATAATTTCAATTTTCTCAGCAGGTTTTACATATTTTGGTGGTTCTTTGGTTCTGTTTACTGGATTATTGTTAACTGGGTTTTTCTGAAAATTTGCATCGTGAACCAAACCTTTTGTTTTGCAACTTGTTACTATAAAAGATACAAAGACAATAAATAAGGCTACTAACTTAAATCTGTGTTTGGTGTTAGTTGTTGAATTAATTTGCGAATTTTTAAAATTCCCACAAATATTTTCGTTTTGATTCATTTGAAAATACGATTCAATTTTTTCGTTTTTCATTTTACTAAAATCAATTACCACTTTGTTGCACGAATTACAAAATCTACCTTTTTCGGTTTTCGACATTTTGTTCCAGTTTTCGGAACACGGATTTGGAATTGTTATCATAATTTATTTTTTAGATTTTAACTTCTGCAAATAATTTAGGATATAATTTATCTAACATTGCTTTTTGGTTTGCATTTAATATAACAGCATTAACAGCACTTGAAAATTGGTTTTGATTTTCAAATAAATAAACAGATTTGCCCAAAAGTGCCTTTGCAAATGCTTTATTAACTGTGTTCAATAAAATATTAGAACTCCAAACCTCATCTTCGTTATTGACTGAAAATTCATATTTTATGTTTTTAAATTTAAAACTAATAAATAACTTTTCTTCGTTTTTAGATTTATCGAGTTTGTATTCTTGCAAAACATTTGTAAAGTATTTCGGTTTTTGTGGTTTAACTTCTTGCAATTGTGTTTCTAATTGATCTAAAAAATCATTGGCTGTTTGATTTTTATCTATTTGAAAAGTTTCGGGTAAAAAATCGAAAAGACTGTTAATAGTTCCAGGATTTAATTCTCTAAAAAACGCATAAACATAATTAATATCATGATTAAAGATTTTTGATAATTTTAATTCTTTACCTAATTTTAAAAATTCTAAAATCGAATTTCTGTTTAATCTTAGATATGGATTGTTATCATCGGCATAAAATTCATAACTAACATCATAATTATAATCGCCTGGTTCGCCTGCGTAGCAAACATTTAAATCACAAAATGCATATTTATTTCTAAGAATAGTTTCTTCGTTTTGTTTCAATAATGTAAAATAAATATTTTCAGATTCTTGTGGTTCATATCCAGTAACTCTTTTTCTTGTGGAAACAAAAAATCTTCTATCGTCGTTTTGATCTTCTAAATAATGATTCAAAAACTGAAAATTCGATGCTCTAATCCAATCATGTCCTTCGACTTCTTTTATAGATTCTTTGTACAAAACATTATTTATTTTCACAAGCACAAAATATTGCCTGTTGTTTGGCAAAACAATTAATTGTTTATAATCCTTAGTCGTTATGCGATGGACTTCTAGATTTGAATAGGTAAAATTTAATAGTTTCGAGGCTTTTTGTAAAACCAATTCATAGACTTTTTTTATAGACGAAGGTTCCATAGCACCATAATTATTCCAAGTCATTAAACTGAATTTGGCAATTTCAAGTTTTCTGTTTAAAGAAAAAGAACGGTTTGTACCGGCAACAATATTTTCTATGTCTAAAAGTTCATTTTCTTTATAATTTGAAACGATTAACTCTTTTTTTTCATTATTTAAAAACTTTGTTTCAACCAATTTATCTAATACTTCAATTTGTTTTTGTTTAAAAAAAGGAAATAAATCTTGGTGATAAATTAATTCTTTAACTTCTTTAACAACAACGTGATTGTCTATTGAACTGATAATGTTTTCGCCATTGGCATAACGATTTTCTATTCTGAAATCGTCTTTCTTTAACAATCCTGCCGTTTTAAAAATTGAAATCCATTTCAAAAAAGGCTTAGCGACTTTTACTCTTTCTTCCTGCAAAATTTTAGTGTCTTTATCATAACTTACAGAAAATTCAATAGCCGAAATCAGAAAATCTTTATTGATATTTGGCTCAAAATAGTTTCCAAAAGATTTCGCCAGTTTTGTAGTCCTACTTTCATAATCTTGATGCCCGTCGTCTAAGTGAAAACTGATACTTGTAAAAAGAAAATCGATTAAATGGGTTCGAGTTGGGAAATTGTTGTTCAAAAATTTTCGTTCTTCGCAAAGCAAAATTTTATCGTCGTTCTTGCCTTGATCTTGCATTAGACCTAAATATTTTTTGTTTTGATTTTCTCGTCCAGGAAGAATATCGAAATATTCTTCTATGATATATTGACTACAATTTATAGAATCTAGTTGCTTTTGGTTATAATTTTTATAAATGAGTAATGGTTGATTGGTGGCATATCTAATTAATTCTTCTTTGCCAAAAATGGTTAGCATTTTTTGTTGCACCAATGAATTTGCAATTGCATTTACATCAATAATTGACAATTTTACTGCATTATTTTCACTATTATTTTGTGCAATTGTAAATGTTGTAATCAAAAATAAAAGTAGGAATATTATTTTATTTTTCATTTTACTGAAATCAATAACCAATTTGTTGCACGAATTGCAAAATCTACCTTTTTCGGTTTTCGACATTTTGTTCCAGTTTTCGGTGCATGGGTTTGGAATTGTTATCATTTGTTATTTTTTTTGTTTAAACTTTTAGTTCCTTTTCGACTTGCTTTTGATAATGCTTTAATTTTCAGAACATAATCTTTAATTGTTATTAAATAATTTATGAGTATTATAAGCTCACTAATTCTAGAACGATTTTGTTGATGCTTATCGCGGATAACGGGATAAATCATTCCTAAAAATAATAATATAAATTATCGTATCATTTTTCCATTTTTATCAAATTTCCAAATGTCTGTATGCCATTTTGCTCCACCTCTGCAACTTGAAGATATTGTTTTTCTTTTTTTATTGATTACAACATCGCAAAATTGATCACAATTTGTTTTAAATCCATTGGGTATTTGTAACTCTTGAAACTGATTTGTTTTTTTGTTGTAAATAAATATCTGATAAATGGTATAAACTCCCATTCCATCATCCACATGCGAGTATGAAAAATCTTTAAAACCATCAAAATTATAATCTTCGATTTCCAGAAATGTTTCTTTTTCTGTTATTGAAGTTTCAATGTCTGATATAGTTTGCATTTTATTGTTTTTTGAAGTTTTTATCTCAATTTTTTCAAAGTTATTAATGTTTTTAATGCTCACTTTTATATTGTCTTTTAATATAAAAGATTGCTCTGCTTGACCAAAGGCGTTTGTATTGAAAAAAATAAAAACTACTATTACTATTTTAATTATTTCATTTTTCATTTTACTAAAATCATTTTTTTTGTTTGAAAAATTCCAAAATCTTACTTTTTCGATATTATTCATTTTTCTCTATTTTTCGGAAGATGGATTTGGAATTGTTATCATTTGTTATTTTTTTATTTTAATTTTCTCAACTCTATACTAGTGATTTTTGATAATTCTCTAACTTTATTTACCTAGTTTTTATTCACAATAAAAAAGTAAAAATTGTCCCCGAAGGATTCTAAACTCATTAATTCAAGATCAATTTTTGTTAACTTCTTTTGTGCATATTTAAATAAGTCTGTACTAAAAATGTTTTCTGGACATCTAAAATTAAATTCTTCTTTAATTAATGAAGAAATAATAAACTCTAAATCTGAGGCGCTAAATTTATAATCCCACGGGAAGACAAACCCTAATTCATCTAATAGATCGAATGTATTTTCAGTTAAACTAAAAGTAAAGTCAATTTCTTTATTAGCAATTTGAAATAATTTATTTGAAACCCTTTCAAGGTCATTTTCATCTATTTTATTTCGAGATACGAGTTTCACAAAGGTTCTAAAATCTGATGCTGTTGCATCACTTTCGTTTGTTGATTGTCTATCGTGCGTAAACATAAAATCAGAATCTGCGTGTTCGCCAATTTCATCCAAAACAATTTTTAGTTGATTTATAATTTCAATTTCTGCCATACTATCGGGATTTTTATGATTAATATACTTCGCATCTGTGAATTTTTTTACAAAATTTTCTTCTTCTGAATCGGTATATGCAATACCATAATCGAAATTTTTTTCGCCATCAGAAAGTGCTTGAACAAAAAAAGTATGATTGGTCTTTTCAACTACATCGCCAATTCTTTTTTTAGTTTCGTAAAAAATCCATAAGAAATTATACGAATCATCTTCTTGAATATCATTTAAATCTAATAATCCTGAACCCACTTTTTCTAAAAAGATGTTATACAAATCGTAAAAAGTATTCAGATTTAATTCTTGCAATTCCCTTTTGTCTTCATGATTATCAAAGGAATTTGGTACATCAATAAAAATAAACTGAACTACTTTTTTTATTCCGTCAACATTTATGGCTATTTGAGAATCCTCTTCTTGCAATACATATTGGTATGCTTTATCAAGGCAATCGAAATTTATTATTGGGAACTGATTTTTCATTTCATTTAATTTTATTTGTTTTATTACTTAACCACCAAAATATCTTCCAGGTTGAGTGCATACATACAAAAAGAGTATTATTACAGCTGCAAATAAAACACCATTAATTATCAAATTAATTAGGACTATTTTTTTTGCTTTTTTCAATGTTTCCAATGACTTTTCAGTTCCAACAAGATAGTTACCGCTTAGTTTTTCTTTTTCTGATTGTATCAAAACCAATAAAACAAGACTGGCAAAAATGCCCATACCAGTCGTAAATGTTAAAACAATTGATACAATTGATAAATAATAGTAAGTTTGTGGTTTTTCCATTTATTTAACTTTTTGATCCATTATTTTTTCATTAATCCAGTTGTCTCATCTAATTTGAAACCTTTATCTGTTAAATATTTATTGAGGTGTTCATTTATTTACTTATTATAATCTCTTGATATAAAACCTTTTGAGTATTCATCATTCTGTTTATTAATAGGTCAAAAATATTTTCCTTATAAATTGACCTGTTAATTCGGTAACTAAACTCATCTAA
>NZ_JANLVD010000141.1:0-14546 GCF_031363805.1 Flavobacterium sp.
ACTTTATTTCTGCTAAATATTCTAAACAATCTAAATCCGTTTTGAACTTATCTGTAAATTCTAAAATACTTTGTCCTGTAAACTTTTCCATACTTTAAATATACGAAAAAATTATAAGTAATTATCAGAACACCTCAAAAATATAATATTTATTGAAAATGTTATTTTACTTGAATTTTAATTATAAAAAACAATATTTCTTTACTTAAAAGAAAATATTTATTGTCGTAATCTGAACAAATAACTAATATTATTTTTTTTAGCTTAATATAGGGTCTATTTATGATATTTAAATCATAATTATTTTTTTTTCATATTATTAAAACCATAAATACTTTTCTTTCGTAAATGGTTACAGTTATAAATCAAACAAAAATAATTATGATTAAAAAAAGTTTACTCTCGGTTATTGCATTTACAATAGTAACTGCATCAGTTACTGCTCAAAGTCCAGTGAATGGCTTTATGCAGGGAAAAGGAAAAGGTAATGTGGTGGTTTCTTATGGCATGGAAAAATACGATAAAGTATTTTTGGTTCCTGCAGAAGTTGATGGCGTTCCTGTTTTTAATGAAGTTGAAATATCAAGCGCATCACTTTTTGCCACCTATGGAATTACAGATCAATTGGATGTTGTGGCTTCAGTACCATACATTACTGCCAAAGGAAATGCAAGTGAAGCAGTTTTAACAAATTTAAATTTTGAGAATACACGAAACGGTATTCAAGACGTTTCAGTTTTCTTGAAGCTTAGTCCAGACGCTTTTAAATGTAACATTGGTTCTTCCAGTTTAAGTTTTATAGGCGCAGTTGGTGTAAAAACACCAGTGGGCGATTATAAAGCAGACGAAGGTTTACAATCTATTATTGCCATTGGAAACAGAGGAACTACAATAAGTACTATTGCTATTGCGATGTTTAAAACAAAAATGGGAATATTTACTACAGGACAATTTGGTGGTGTCATGGGTGCGAAAACAGTTCCAGATGCATACATTTCTGAAATAAAATTAGGTTATGCAGCTAGCAAAATATATGTGGATGCTTTTTTAGCCAACCAGACTTCTACAACAGGAGTGGATATTTTGGGTAATGGATTTACAGGATTTTTTCCAGTTACCAAAGTAAATTATACCAAAGCAGGATTAAACATCTATGTTCCAATTATACAATCTGTTGGAATTGCAGCAGGTGCAAGCTCAATAATTGATGGTAGAAATATTGGAAAAGCTACTGGATTTTACGGTGGTTTAGTTTACAAATTTTAATAAAAAAGATAAAAATATTTAAAATATAAAATTATGATTAAAACAAAATTTTACCTCGGAATAGCAAGTTTGGTTTTATTGGGAACTGCTTTAACTTCTTGCGAAAATGATTATGAAAATGAGTTGCCAAGTATTGCTGCTATTGCAGTGGCTGGCGCCGATTTTAGTACACTAGAAGCTGCTGCAATTCAAGGTGGTGTTGCTGGTGTTTTGAGCAACAGCAATCCAAATGATGCTTCAGGAAAATACACTGTTTTTGCTCCAAATAATGCTGCTTTTGCAAAATTAGGTCTAGTTGATGCGGGAAGTTTAGGTGGATTGCAAAACTCATTTTTGACCAACACATTATTATACCATGTATCAAATGGGACTTTGTCAAATGGTGGTATTGTAGCAGGAGGTTCATCTGCTTCAGCTTTAGGGCCAAACAGAAGATTTATTTCTAGAGGAACAGATAAATATATTAATGGTTCAAAAATTATTGCTACAGATGTTCAAGCAAGCAATGGTACAGTTCACGTTATTGATAAAGTAATGATTGCAACTGGTGTAAATATTGTGGCTTCTGCGCAACTTTTGCAAACTTCAAAAGTATTTAAAAACCCAGAATTGACGTTTTTGGTTCAAGCGGTAGTATCTTCAGGATTGGCAGGTGTTTTATCTGATCCAGCGAATAATTTTACAGTTTTTGCTCCGACTGATGCTGCATTTAAAGCAGCTGGATTAACTACTCTTGCAGCTGTAGCTGCAACTCCTCCTGCAACTTTGCAAGCTATTTTATTAAATCATGCCATTGGCGATGGTGGAAAATTTACTTCAGAACAAATGGGAACTACCGCAACTACTGCTGGTGGCGGTATATTAACATACAGTACTTTTAGCAATGGTATATTTACAATAAAAAGCAATGGTAATACAACCGTAGCCAACATGGTTATTCCAGATATTCAATGTAGTAACGGTGTTGTACACGTTATTGACAAGGTTTTATTACCATAAAAATTTCATGTTTGTTTTATTTTGATTGTTGGAAACTGGGATGCTTTTTACATCCCAGTTTTTTATTTGAATTCAATTATCTTGATAATTTTTTAGATTCACGTTCTGCTTTTTCCATTTTTTTGCGAAGCTCAATAGATTTCTCTCTCATATTCGCATGTTTTTTATCCCATTTTTCAATGTCTTGCGGCGATAATTTTCCCTTTTTGTTTTGCTTATCAAACTTTTCGATACTTTTTGCAATATCAGATTCGTTTTCTGCTAATTTTTCTATAGATTTTGAAAATCGATCTTCCGCTTTGGCTGCTTTCTCTTTTTCTTTCTCTAATTTTTCTCTTTCCTTATCGGCTTTTTCGTTTTCTTTTTCTAAATTTTTTTGTGCTTTTTCTATTCTTTCAGCAGATTTTTCAGCGTTTTCAATTCGCTCATCTTCTTTTTTGATTTTTTCGGCTTCCAATTTTTCGGCTCTTTTTTTATCAGCAGTTAATTGGTCTTTTTCTTTTTGAAGTCTTTTCGACTCTTTTTCTATTTCTTTTTCTGATGCCTTTTTTTCACTTTCAAGTATGTCTTTTTCTTGATCGATTTTGTCTTGTGCTAGTTTGTCTGCTTTTTTACTTTCGTTTTCAGCTTTCTTTTTTTCTTTATCGGCTTCTTTTTTTTGTTTTTCTGCTTCTTTCTGGTCTTTATCAGCCGTAATTTTTGCTATTGAATCATTGTTTTTGACTGCTTTAAGTTTTTCAAAACTCTCTTTTTCGGTATTTGAAGATACTTGTGCCGATGTTGAAATCCCTAGCATTAATGCTAGTGCAATAATAATTTTCATTTTCATTTTATTCGTTTTTTAGTTACTTTTTGTTAAATACTTTCCTATATTTACTTTATAAAAATACTATTTTTTTGATTATTTTATGAAAATTTGTTTTAAACTTTTATTTTTTACTTTTTTTGTTTTAGAAATTTTAGGTTGTCAGGATAAAAAAAAGGACACAATTAATCCAATTTTTGATAATGATTCTGGTAAAATTGGCACATCAAACAGCATCAATCCTTTTTATTTACCCAGTTCTACTACTCAAATCATTGTAGCGCACAAATATTATATGCTTTCATATAATGAAAAGCATGAACAGGCAGAATGGGTTGCTTACCAATTAAACAAAGCCGATTTGAGTAGAACAAATTTTGATAGACCTTATTTTATTGATGATCCTAAGGTAGAAAGTGGTTCTGCTAGTTGGAAAAACTATAAAAATTCTGGTTATGACAAAGGGCATTTGTGTCCTGCTGGAGACAGAAAATTTTCGTTGGAAGCTTTTAATGAAACATTTTTCACCTCGAACATATCGCCACAGCGTCATGATTTTAATGCAGGTGTTTGGAATACTTTGGAGCAAAAAACCAGGTATTGGGCTGGAAAATATGATGGTATTTTTGTAATTACTGGCGGCGTTTTAAATGGTAATTTGCAAAGTATTGGCAAAGAAAATGTGTCTGTACCACGCTACTTTTATAAAATTTTAATTGATAATTCTCGTGGAAAATATAAAATAATTGCTTTTTTGGTGCCACATGAAGATTCAAACAAACCATTGTATGAATTTGTGGTTTCTGTAGATACAATTGAAAAGCTAACAGGTATAGATTTTTTCCCAAAGCTACCCGATGCGCTGGAAAATGTTTTGGAAAAAGGGAGTGATTATAAAGGGTGGAGTTTTTAGTAATTATAAATTTATTTAATGAAGCTGCTTCAATTTCCAATAGTTAGAATTATTTTTTGGTTTGTATTAGGAATAATATTTGCATTTTATTCAGGTGTATCTTTGTACTTTGGGTCGGTTTTTTTGATATGCTCAATATTTATTTTCGGATTTTGTTTTTATAAATCGCATCAAAGTTTTCATCAGAATTTATACTTTGGCATCTCTTTATACTTGGTGTTTTTTTCAATTGGCATTTTTGCCTCTTTAATAAATGATGACAGATTGAAATCCAATCATTATGCAAACTCAGAATCAAATTTTGGGATTAACCATCCGATAGAAGTTGTGATTCATGAAAAATTAAAAAATTCAGTTTCAAACTATAGATATATTGCAAAAGTTGTTGAAATTAACCATAAAATAAGTTCAGGAAAAATACTTTTAAACTTTAAGAAAACATCAAATTTTAAAGAATTTTCAGTTGGGGCAAAGCTTAAGATTGTGGATCAACTGGTTAAGAATTTCAAACCAAACAATCCAAATCAGTTTGATTATAGTCAATACTTGGAAACAAAAGAAATTTATGGTCAGATTTTTACTGATGTATCTAAAGTAAAAATTTATCCAATTGTCGAATCTTCAATCTGGTTTTATGCATCAAATTTTAGAAATAAAATTATTCACAACTTATCCAAAAACGGATTTAAAAAAGAAGAATTAGCTGTTGTAGTTGCCTTAATCTTAGGGCAGCAACAAGATATTTCTAAAGAAATTTTACGGGATTATCAATATGCTGGAGCTGTTCATATATTGTCTGTATCTGGATTACACGTTGGTTTTATACTGCTGTTCATTACATTTTTATTAAAACCACTTCCAAAAAATGAATGGGGAAATTTAATTAGATTAATCATTGTTTTTATTGCACTTTGGGCTTTTGCATTGATTGCTGGATTGGCTCCATCGGTAGTTCGATCTGCAACGATGTTTAGCTTTTTGGCTGTTGGAATGTTTTTGAATCGAGAGACAAATATGTTTCACACATTATTAGTTTCATTGTTTTTAATTTTGCTTTTTGAACCTTTATTTCTATTTGATATTGGGTTTCAATTAAGTTATGTTGCATTATTTTTTATACTTTGGCTACAGCCAATGTTAAAATCTGTTTGGAGCCCAAAAAATATTGTAATTGTCTACTTTTGGGATATTTTGACAGTTTCTATTGCTGCACAAATTGGTGCTATGCCTTTGAGTATTTATTATTTTCATCAATTTCCAGGACTGTTTTTTATAACAAATTTAGTTTTAATTCCTTGTTTATCAGTTGTAATGGCACTTGGTGTTTTAATGATGGTTTTGGCTTATTTTGATGTAGTTTGGATGATTTTATTAAAATCAGTTGGAATAAGTATTTCTGTAATGAATGGTTTTATAAAATGGATCGCTTCCATTGAAACTTTCATTATCAAAGATATTCCATTGAGCTTTTCTCTTTTAGTTGTTTCCTATTTCATAATTTTTAGCCTAATTGTATGGTTCAAAAAACCAGCATTTAATAAATTGATTATCGTAATGATTGGTTTTTTATTCTTTCAAATTATATTTTTTGCCAATAGATGGTCAGAAGAACAAAAAAAAGAATTAATTGTTTTTAATGTGAAAAACAATTCAATTATAGCAGAAAGAAATGGAAGCAATATTACTTTATTTACAAGTAAAAAATTATTGAATGACAGTTTTGAAAATAAGATGATTCAGTCCTATGTTACTGCAAATTTTTGTAAAATAAAGACAATTGATAAACTTAAGAATACATTGCAATTTGATCACAATAAAATATTAATTATTGATAAATCAAATATTTATAAAACGTCAACAAAGCCAGACATTATTATTTTGAGAAATTCTCCGAAAATAAATTTAGAACGATTGATTTTTGAAATAAAGCCAAACTGTATCATTGCAGATGCTTCCAACTATAGAAATTATGTTTTGGCATGGAAAGCAAGTTGTTTAAAACAGAAAATCCTTTTTCATAGTACTTACGAAAAAGGATTTTTTAGCTTGAAATGAATATTTTAAGATTTTACAGTTTTGGATTCTGTCGTATTTTCTAGTTTTTTAATTTTTGATTGAGTTTTATACTGTGTAATCATAGCGTCAATACCATCGGTAAAAGCTTTTGAGCCACCTTTCACATAGCCTGTTTTTCCAATTTGTGTGATATTGTATTTTTTAGTTGCCTTGTCAACATCTAAATTAAAAACCCAAATAGTTGGAAATCCTTGTATTTGAAAAGCTTGTTGCAAACCTGCATTTTGTTGCTTAATCGCTTCGGTTTGTTCTTTTCTTTTTGGATAATCAACTTCTAGCAAAACTACATTTTTGTCTGACCATTCTTTAAAGTCTGGTGTATTGAAAACTTCGGCAGTTAATTTATGGCACCAGCCACACCAGTCGCTTCCTGTAAAGTTCGCTAAAATTGGTTTTTTGGATTTTTTTGAAATTTTTTGTGCTTCTTCAAGATTGGTTAACCAAACCAATTCTGTTGTGCTATTATTTTTGGTTGAATTGAATTTTGAAAATGCAAAAATCGTGATAAGTGTAAAGGCAAAAAGTATATATTTTAATTTTTTCATAGCTATTATTTTTTTAATTTTAAAAAAGTAAAAATATAAAAAAATCCCTTTCGTTAATGAAAGGGATTCAAGTATTTAAAATTTTTATTTTAAAATAGGTAATAATTCTTCTGGAGTTCTGTAACCTACGATTGGTTCTTGAACGTCGCCTCTTTTATCTATAATATACATTGATGGATAGCCAGCTACTTTGAGGAATTTTGTAAAATCATGAGCACTATTTCTGCCTTTTCTATTTGGATCGTACCCGGGATTTGTATAGGTAACACCTTTATAAGTTATGGATGAGTTGCCTTCTGCATTAAATTTTACTGCATAATAATTTGCAGTTACATAATCTGATATTGTTTTGTCCTGAAATGTGTTTTGATCCAACATTTTGCATGGACCGCACCAATCTGTATATACATCCATAAAAATTGGTTTTGCATTCTTTTTTTGTTTTGCCAAAGCATCATCAAGAGACATCCATTTGATTTCCTGGGCTTGTATTGCTAGAGTTCCCATGGTGAGGAATAATGCTAAAATAATTTTTTTCATTATATGATTTTTTCTATTTATTATCAAAAACAATGCCGAAGTTACTAAATTATCTTACTTCTTGCATTAGTTTTTTTACTAATGGCGAAATAAGTATTAAAACAATACCTGCAATTAAAGCATAAATAGCCAATTGTTCATATCCATTGGCATAAGTATTTAGTTTTTCTAAATTGGTTGCGTCTTTTGACGCTTCTGCTATATTGGCGCCAAGTAAACCTGCAAAATATTGCCCGTAAGCACTTGCCAAGAACCACATTCCCATGATGACAGCCTGTGTTTTTTGTGGTGAAAGTTTTGTCATGGCCGACATGCCAATTGGCGACAAACACAACTCTCCAAAAGTAATTATAAACCAACCAAAAGTAAATAAATCTAATGATGTCTTTCCAGATGCATCGGCAAAGAATTTGGTATAATAAAACACATAAAAACCTCCTGCTAAAAATAAAAATGCCAAGCCAAATTTGACTACTGTGTTGGGTTCAATTTTTCGTTTGCTCATCCAAATCCAAACTATTCCTAGCAACGCGGCAAAAATTATGACAAATAATGAATTGGCAGAATTGTTAACACCATTTGGATCCAACTCTATTCCAGCCACTGTATTTCTTAAATTATTAGATGCAAATAAACTCAGTGAACCGCCACTTTGTTCAAAAAATGCCCAGAAAAAAATCGAAAAAATGATAAAAACCAAAGCTGCTAATAATTTTTTATTTTCTGATGAAGAAAAATTTCTCATTTCATAAAATAAATACAATATAGAAGCGGGTCCAATAATGATCATAAAATAATCAGTATAAACAGTATTGGCCACCATTAAAATAATTACTGGAATAAGAGCTAACGAGCCAATATAGGTTATAATTTCATATGTTTTTCTTTTTGATGATTCTATATTTGCCAATGGCGAAAGTCCAATTTCGCCTAAACTTTTTTGTGTTTGAGTAAATGTTAATAAACTAATAACCATTACGATTGCTGCAAATCCGAAGGCATAATTCCAGCGTAATGCTACAGGCACTATATTTTCCCACAATGTTCCATTGGCAACAGCAATACAAATGTAGCCACCAATTAACGCTCCTAAATTTACACCTGCATAGAAAAGCGAAAACCCAGCATCTCGTCGGGCATCGCCGTCTTTGTATAATTGTCCAACCATTGAGGAAATGTTGGGTTTGAAAAAACCTGTTCCAACTATGGTAAAACTAATTCCGATGAAAAAATAATTTTTAGGATCTGTAGCCAAAATAACGCTTCCCACAATCATTAATAATCCACCCCAAAAGAGCGATTTTCGTAATCCTAAAATTTTATCTGCAAATAAACCACCTATGAAAGTAAAAGCATAAACCCAAGCTTGAGTTGCTCCATATTGAAGGTTGGCTGTGGTTTCGTCCATTTTGAGTTGGCTCACCATAAAAACGGCTAGCATGCCTCGCATTCCGTAAAAGGAAAAACGTTCCCACATTTCAGAAAAGAATAAATACCACAACTGTTTTGGATATTTGCCTTTGAAATTTTGAATTTGTTCTACAGTTGTTGCCATATTTAATTTATCCCTTTTTCTTTCATTACTTTGTTCAATTGTTTTAATAATGCAAACATCAATAAAGTAGCAAACATTAACAGACTAAAATTCACCCAAAAGAAATCTGCTTTATCTTCATAGGTATCCCACATACTGGCGAGAACTCCAGACAATTTATTTCCGATGGAAGTCGATAAAAACCACCCACCCATCATAAGTGAGGTAATATTAGTTGGGCTTAATTTTGAAACGACCGATAATCCCATTGGACTCAAGAATAATTCACCAATAGTGATGACACCATAATTGGCAACAAGCCACCAAACTGAAACTTTTTCTGAACCATTTCCTCCAATGTGAACTGCGGCAACCATAACCAATACGGATAATGCAGAAATTAATAATCCAAAAGCTATTTTGGTTGGTGTTGATGGTTCTTTTTTTCTACTTCTTAAAAAGGTAAAAAATGCAACGACTAAAGGTGTCAATATAATAACCCAGCCAGGATTAATGGACTGACTTAAATTGGTTGCCCAAACAGAAATGGTTGCGCCTTCGGTTGGTAATTTTTCTTTTTTTACATTTCTAAAATAGATAGGATAATCGACAGTTTTTTGAACTTCTCCATTTACTTTTTGCAGTCTGAAACTTTCATCGTACAATTCGGTCGATGCTTTTTTGTATTCTACCTCTTTCGCTAATTTTAAGCCATTAAAAACGGTTTTCGTAGTTCCAGAAATTTCTTTATCTGTATAACGATCTGCCCAAGTTGTTAGTGCTGAACCGTTTAATTTAAAAACTGCCCAAAATAAAATAACCACTGCAAAAATAGAAAGTAATGCTCCTATTGGTCGTTTGTCTTCGACTTTGGCTTTAAAATACAAACTTCCGTAGAAGAAAATCACTGGAATACAAGCAAATATAAAGGCATCGGTGCTATCGGAACCAAAAACATAACTATCTAAATTGGTTTCGGAAGCCACGCCTTTTAACATCCAACCAATAACCCCAAAAACAATTGATGGTAAAAGTATGAACAGTACAATTTTATAAAATGGCATATCGCCTTCTTGCGTGCCTTTTTTGTCGGTTTTATTACCGTAGTGTTTGGTTCCCATCAAGAAAACAATAACACCTACAAACATTCCTACACCTGCCGCCATAAAAGCATATTGCCAACCCAACATAATTTGTAAAGCAGCGCCGAAGAAATTACAGAGAAACGCCCCAACATTGATTCCCATATAGAAAATATTGTAACCTTCGTCTTTCTTTTCTTTGTATTGGTCTTCCGAATAAAAATTTCCTAAAAGTGTGGAAATATTAGGTTTGAAAAATCCGTTACCCACAATTACAAAAGTCATGGCAATATATAATGAAGTAATGTTGTGAATTCCCATCATGAAATAGCCAATTCCCATTAGTATTCCTCCAATTACAATCGAATTTTTATAGCCTAAATACCTATCGGCAACCAAACCGCCGATAAAAGGAGTCAAGAAAACCAAAGCGATAAAAGTTCCATATAAATCGGACGCTTCCTTTTCAGTCATAGCAAATCCTGCTTCGACATCTTTAAGATATAAAGTAAATATTCCTATCATTAAATAATATCCGAAACGTTCCCACATTTCTGAAAGGAATAAAAAAGGCAGCGCTTTTGGGTGTGATTTCCACATAATTTTTTAATTTTAAAAACAAACCTACAAGGATATTGTAGGTTTGAAAGGTATAAAAAATATTTTAATATACTATTATCTCACACCATTCATCATCTTCTTTAATTTCGGTGTTAAAAGAGCCAAAATTATTGCTGCAATCCCACAAAGCACTACGAATACCATAAAGAATTCAAATAAATTATGAATTTCAAATCCTGCAAAAGAATTATTCTCTAATGGGAGTTGTTCTTTTTTAAATAAAGTAACTTGTTCGGCTGTTAAACTTACTTTTTTATCTAAAACATCTTGTAAATTAACTCCTAATTTTTCTGCCTTCATGAATTTATCTCCTGTGGCAGGAATAATTGCTCCAAGTGAACCTGCTAAAGCATAACCTGCTGCATTTGAAATAAAGAATACACCATATAATAAAGACGCAAAACGTTTTGGCGCTAATTTACCTACCAATGATAATCCGATTGGAGATAAACAAAGCTCACCCATTGTTTGAATAAAATATAATAGAACCAGCCATTTTATAGCTAATAAACCACTATTTCCCAAATCTTTAACATTATAAGCAATAATAAAATAACTTAAAGCAATCAAAGCTAATCCGATTGCTTGTTTCATTGGTGAAATTGGTTCTTTTTGTTTTGCTCTCAACTTATCCCACATGATACTGAAAGGCACTGCCAGTATTACAACAAAAAGCCCATTAAAAATCTGTACCATTGACGCTGGCATTTCCCATCCAAACATAAAAGTTCTATCAGTTTGATTTGATGCAATAAAAGTTAATGATGAACCAGCTTGTTCAAATGCTGCCCAGAAGAAAATAATGAAAAATGAAACAATATAAATAACCCAAATTCTTTCTCTTTCTATTTTGTTTTCAGCAGAACTCATGATTAGAAAAGCTAAAGAAATACCTGCGCCATATATAATTGGATAAATAATCCCTTTAACTAAAGTTCCAATTTCAAAATTACTAAATCCAATTTCAGAAACTAATAAATATCTAAAAGCAAAAAATAAAACAACAAAAAGAATTGATGCAATTCCTATTGATTTACTTGAAAATTTTGCTTGTTCTTCAACTTCACCTTTTGTAGCATCTTTATTTGGTTTTGCACCAATAGCAATTCCGTCAGGAGAAACAACATATTTATCTTTTAAAAAGAAGAAAACTAAGGTCCCTAAAATCATAGCAATACCTGCCATTAAATAACCCCATTTAAAAACTGTAGGATCTTGTATTCCATTAACCTTTACATCAGCAAAAATAGGTACAAAATATTGACTCAATAATGCTCCAATATTAATTCCCATATAAAAAATAGTAAATGCAGAATCCAATTTTGTCTTTTCTTGAGGTGGATACAAACTACCCACCATAGAAGAAATGTTAGGTTTAAAGAATCCGTTTCCGAAAATAATTACAAATAAACCCAACCAAAAAATAGATTTAGAAAAGTCTAAATTACTATCATAAATTGTGGCACTATAAAACAATGAAAACTGACCAATTGCCATCAGAGTTCCACCAAGCATAATACAACTCCTGTTTCCTAAATATTTATCTGAAATGAAACCTCCTAAAAGTGGGGTTAAATAACAAAGTGCCAAAAAACCGCCATATATTATTGATGCATTTGACTCTCCTAACATCAAGGCATTCACCATAAATAAGGTAAGAATTGCTCTCATTCCGTAGAAGTTGAATCGTTCCCACATTTCGGTTCCAAATAATACCCAAAGCCCTTTTGGATGTCCTGTTTTTACTGTAGTTTCATTCATTTTTAAATTATTTTAGTTTTGGTTTTTAGTTTAATTATTTTTTATATCCTATTTTTACTCTTTCATTTAGAGTTTCAATTTCTTTATTTTCAGTCATTAAAAATTGAATTGCTTCAAAAATATCCTCAAATTGATTGTCGTATTTTGATTCAAGTTCTTGAATTTGACTTTTTAAGTCGTTAATATTTAATAATGTTCTTCTTAATGCTACAAAAGCTCTTACAATTGCAATGTTCATTTTTCTTGCTTTTGGACTTCTCAAAACACTAGCTAACATTGTAACTCCGTGTTCTGTAAAAGCATAGGGTAATGAGGCTTTTGGTCTTTTGGACGACCTCAATGTTTGTGTTGATGTCATCACAATTTGTGATGACATCAATGTAAATGCTGACGATGACGACAGTTCCTCCCATTCTTCTGTAGTCAATCGGAACATAAAATCTTCAGGAAAACTTTCAATATTCCTTTTAATTGCTTGATTTAAAACCCGAGTTTCAACTTCATAAAGTTCCGCTAAATCAAAATCAAGCATAACTTTAATACCATTTACTTCATATATCTTATTTTGAATCGTAGCTATATTCATTTTTTTATAATTTCTCTTTCAAAAAATTAGTCATTTTAGTATACAATTGCAATCTGGTTTTTCCGCCATAAATACCGTGGTTTTTATCTGGATAAATAGCCCAATCAAATTGCTTGTTGGCTTGCACCAATGCTTCCACCATTTTCATAGTGTTTTGAACGTGTACATTATCATCGGCGGTACCGTGAATTAAAAGAAAATTTCCTTTTAACTTGCTTACGTGATTTATTGGCGAATTATTATCATAGCCGCTTGCATTTTCTTGTGGCGTCTGCATATATCTTTCGGTATAAATACTGTCATAATATCTCCAAGAAGTTACTGGTGCAACGGCAATGGCTGTTTTGAACACATCGGCACCTTGGAAAAGACAATTAGACGACATAAAACCGCCGTATGACCAACCCCAAATACCAATTCTAGATTTGTCTACATACGGATAATTTCCAATTACTTTTGCGGCATCAATTTGATCTTCAACTTCATATTTTCCGAGTTGCAATTGTGTACATTTTTTGAATTCGGCACCTTTAAAACCTGTTCCGCGCCCATCAACACAGGCTACAATATATCCTTGTTGTGCAAGCATCATAAACCAGTATTCATTTGAGCTTCCCCAACCATTTACAACTTGTTGAGAGCCAGGACCAGAATATTGGTACATAAAAACAGGATATTTTTTTGAAGCATCAAAATCTTTGGGTTTAATGATCCAAGCATTAAGCTCGTTTCCTTTTTCTGTTTTTAAAACAAAAAATTCTTTAGATGGTAAATCATAAGTTTTCAATTGATTCGATAGTTCGTTATTGTTTACAATTTCTTTGACGAGTTTTCCATCTTTAGAATTGTTTAAGGTATAAATTGTTGGAACAGATGCACTTGAAAACGAATTGATAAAATATTGGAAGTTAGGACTAAAAGTAGCTCCGTTTGTTCCAATTTGTGTGGTTAATCTTTTTTTACTTTTTCCGTCTAATGAAATACTGTAAACATCTCGATTGATGGAACCATTTTCCACAGATTGATAATAAACTGTTTTCATTTTTTCATCGAAGCCATAATAACTAGTCACTTCCCAATTGCCTTTTGTAATTTGATTTTTTAATTTTCCAGTAGCATCATAATGGTAAATATGATTGAAACCGTCTTTTTCGGAAGTCCAGATAAAACTATTGTCTTTCAAAAAAGTCAAATTGTCTGTTACATCCACATAAGCTTTGTCTTTTTCATTCAAAATTACTTTTGTTGCTCCCGAATTTGCATCGACAAAAAGTAAATCTAAATTGTCTTGATGGCGATTTAAAACTTGTGCCGATAAAGTATTGGCTTCATTAGTAAATTCTAATCTAGCAATATAAAAATCATTGTATTTACTTAAATCAATCTTTTTGGTTGAAGCAGATTTTGTATCATAAATATGCAATGAAACTTCTGCATTTTTTTCTCCCGCTTTTGGATACTTGAATTTATCAGTTACGGGATACAATTCTTTACCGTAAATATTCATTGAAAATTCTGGAACTTGACTTTCGTCGAAACGAATAAAAGCGATTTTATCTGATGATGCATTCCAATCGAAAGCACGAACAAAAGCGAATTCTTCTTCGTAAACCCAGTCTGTAATTCCGTTGATGATTTCGTTTTTATTCCCATCCGAAGTAACTTGGGTTGTTTTTTTGGAAGCTACATCATAAACAAACAAGTTATTTTCTTTTGCGAAAGCAATTTTCGAACCATCTGGTGAAAAAGTGGGTTCTTGAATTTTATAATCAGCGATTTTTGTTAATGATTTTGTAGTAATATCATAAATGTAATAGT